>NZ_JAHHPQ010000100.1:0-2443 GCF_024606245.1 Endozoicomonas sp. SESOKO2 | reverse complement strand
ATCTTCTACGGGGTAATGCTCTCCGCTGGCATCAGCGCCACAACCCACGACACTGACAGTGTGGACAAAGCGGCCGGCGGTGACGTGCTTGAGCACCTCGGCCAGTTGACCGACGGTCTTTCCGCCCAGGAGAAACGAGTTGGAACCGGCCTCTTCTCCCTGAACTTTACTGCCGTGACCCACAACAATAATACGGGTGTCGTCTTTAAGAAAATCAGCTTGCAATGCCTCCAGTTTAATGTCGAGACTTGTCTCCGTATCAATCAGGGTTCCATCAGGCTTTAGTCGTATAAGTCGGCTAAAATCGGGCTGGTATTTTTTCTTCAGATATAGGCTGGCTTTGGCTTCATTCTCGCTGTTACCCAGCTGGATAATAATCTGGTTTTTATAACGGCTGTCATGCTCAGCGGTCAGGGCATAACGCACGGTTTTATCAGCTTCAGGCACCCAGCTTCTGGTGCTTTCATCAGTATCTTCACTGACTAAATCAATCTTTGCTAATGGATTAACCTGCATGAAAAATTGTCTTAATTCACGATGACGCAAATCCTTTCTTGCAAAAAAATCAGACAAATAACGACCGGAGACTGTAAGAAACGGCTGCACTCCGGATATAAAAACCGTCGATCTGGATTGATTCAGTATTCCATCTTGCCGATAATTTAAAACGGCGTAGGTGACTTCTCGATAATCGTCGAATTCATTGGCGATTGATTCTGCCATTTTATGTATATCAGTATCAGATTTTTTTAATAAGCTATCATTATTGAAACGTTCAATTAATTGATGTCGTCGTATAATATATTGCTTAACTGCCTTGAGAGCTTCAGTATCTTGTGGTGCGATAATAAGATTGTTGTTGCAATGGGTTGATCCCAAATAGGTTAAATAAAATTCCACTGAACCAGGAATAACCCTGAGCGATTCTGGAAAAACGAAAAGCGGCTTGTCGTTGTGATTAGCGATGGCTTCTTTAATAGCCTTAATAAAAACAGGGTGCTCTTCTTTTATTTCGTTAAATATTTTCTCTGTTTCTGGATCAGGTGTTCTGTTAGAAAACAGTTGTTCCGGCCCTGGCTCAGCAAAATACTCCATAATCATATGGTTAATTAACTGGTCCGGTTTGACTTTAAATGAAGTTTCTTGCGGAATGTTAATGTGTTTAAACAATTCGTCATTATGAGAAGGCAATGTATCGACATCCAGGTAGACACCCCCCTCATTTTTAATCAGCAGTTCTATCCTTACCAAATCAGAGGCTGCGGCTAAAATCCCCCTCAGCCCAAGTTCTTTCACGTACCACTGTTTCGGGCTGGCTTCATCGTCTGGCTGCCAGAGTGTATTGATATCTGCCAGCCTGAATTTTTCGGATTCAGGGTTGCCCTGAAGCCTGGCTATCTCATTGGTGAACTCCGTGAATTGCTTCAGGCTTTCTTCCTGTATTGTCTCTAATTCGCTTTGATCCACAGCCAAATGCTTGACTAAAAATGCCTTTGCCATGTCGTCGAAGGTTTTGCCCTCAGCGATGCCTTTTTTTATGGTGCTATAGGCCAGATCCTGCAGCTGATTAACACGTTCCACAAATTCATCACTGGCATTTTCTGCTGTCAGGAATGATTCGGGTATTTTTTCAGCGGCAACAGCCTTATGTATTTCCCGGGCAAGCACGGGTGCCAGAAACGACTGCGGGTCGTACCAAAGCGTTAATGGCCAGGAATTCGTCTTAGCCCAGACCTTGAGATAGTCCTTAACACCTTCGTTGAGACGACCAATCCAGATAAAGTGAAGATTTTTGGGTACTTCGGCCAGTGCATCCAGCAGGTACTGGTTTATGGTCGCGGCAAGGTGGGAGACGGCAGCGCCCCCGGCAAGAATTTTGGGCAGGTTTTCCTGCATCCGATAGACAAGGCCGTATTTTTTAAGGGCGGACCCCTCCTGGCGAAGTCGATCAAATTCTGCGATTTTTTCCTCTAGCGATTCTAAATCATCCGAACTGAGAGCACCCAGATGCGACTTAAGGCTTAACCTGAACATCTCCGGGGTCGGTATTGCATTATCGGGATTAACCGGCCCCAGCAGCCCGCTGTTCTGTGACAACACAGAAGGCATTTGTCGTAGTCCAGCGTCAGCTTCAACATACGGGGCTTCAGGCAAGCGTTCGACCGTGACTTTACCATCACTGGTGCGAAATGCTTTCAGCCTGTCAGGCCTGTCGTCCAGTGACCAGGTGACCAGACCCGTGTCTGCAAGCAGGCCAACCCACAGACGCCCCCAGATGTCGACCCTCAAAAGACCGTCACGGGCAGTTACTGTGCGGGTTCTTGTCGCTTTCAGGGTGTCTTTCAGGTATTGGCTGACAAGCCCGTTGTGATCAATGGCTGAGCCAATCAGGTTAACGGTTTTAACCGGGGTATCGCCGATCAATTCATTGATTTTTGTTGAC
>NZ_JAHHPQ010000099.1:0-3144 GCF_024606245.1 Endozoicomonas sp. SESOKO2 | reverse complement strand
ATTTGTAGCTTCAAGGGCATCTGCAGTGGTTGTATTTGTAGCTTCAAGGGCATCTGCAGTGGTTGTATTTGTAGCTTCAAGGGCATCTGCAGTGGTCGTATTCGTAGCTTCAAGGGCATCTGCAGTGATCGTATTTGTAGCTTCAAGGGCATCTGTAGTGGTTGTATTTGTAGCTTCAAGGGTATCTGCAGTGATCGTATTTATAACTTCAGGGGCATCTGCAGTGGTTGTATTTGTAGCTTCAGGGGCATCTGGAATGATCGTATTTGTAGCTTCAGGGGTATCTGCAGTGATCATATTTATAACGTCAGGTGCAGGGGAAGACAGGGTTAAACTTAAATCAGAGTCTGTATTACCTATTGCCGGGTGCACCAGCACTTGGGTCAGTTCATTTGATGCAGGATCAAAGTGAACAATTAAACCGGCTGGCGGTGCTGGTTGATCATTGCTTTCAGGGCGATGATTGGTATTTTCTGTATATTCATCGGCCATGGCCTCGTGATCGAGTTCATAGGTTTTCCTCCTTGATCTACACCATTTAACCAGGCCGCAAGTACCAAAGCCTACTATGGCCAGCGGTGGCAACAGACCAGCGAACACCCGTTTCAGTATTCGCGAGGTGTAATCGGCTGGTTTTACGCTGACCACTGTTCGTATTTGACTGAACTGGTTGTGTGGGTTAGCTGCTGTTACAGTCAGGGGCCATCTTTCCGATAGTGCCCAACCACCGCTTTCTTTACTCAAAGGGGTATCACTATCAGGATTGACCACTAAACTGTTGTTTTGCCAGGTGAACGGGCAATGGTCTTGATGGTCTTCACAGTGAACCCTGACGATCAATCGGGAATTATCGTTGCTGTCTGGCTGATTGGGGTCTGTCACATTCATAAGCCCTACTTCGAACTGGCCCTTATCCCTGTCGTATTCATCGTAGTCATACACAGGAGGGTCTCGCCATTCTGCGAATAAAGGGGGGGAAACGAGCTTCAGGGTATGGATTGTGCCCCGTTTGCCAATCACGGCTATTTTCCTGCCATCCGGACTGGAGGCTATGCTGGTGAGTGCCTGGGGCATGTTTTGAAAGTCAATGAGTTGAGCCTCCTGAGTTTCCCACTGATCTTCTTTGTTAAAAGCCACCAGATGGACGAACCGGTCGGTAGAGGCAATAAAGGCGGTGGTGGAATCATCGGGTAGTTTGGCAATGGTTACATCGTGCACTCCGAACCAGCTGTCCACTTTCTCAAGATCTTCCGGGTTGGAGACTGATTGCATCAGATGCAATTGTCCCTGATCGTATCGAAAAATCAGCAGGGTTTGGGTTTCGGCAGCAACGACAGCAAGGAAGTGTCCATCCGGTGATAGTGTCATGCTAACAATGTCTTTCAGAGCCGGAATGTCTGAAGATGAAGCGAGAGTGACATTCCGCCATTGATTCTCCTGCCATTGTTTATCAAGTTTAATCAGCGAGCTGGTAATGGCTATACCATTATCAACTTCCTGTATTTCATTAAAAGCCGCAATATATGTCAGGTTTGACAGTGGGATAGTGACCACAGGACCTGCTTTTTGGCCCTGGTATCGGGCTAATGGCTCCCCGAAGCGAGAGTCTGGCACTATAGTGCTGGGGGTAAGGACTCCCGACCATTTTTGAATAACGTCAAGGTTGTTGAAATCAACCAAAAAGCTGGATCTGGAATTAGTAGCATTATCAACAGTCAGCAGAATATGGGAAGTGTTGTAGAACGAAACAGAACCCTTATAGACATCCAAGGGTTCCCCATTGGCAGCCAACCCGCTGGAGTTCATTAACAGCAGACGATGTTGCCGGGTTTCTTCCGCTCCACTGGAGCTGGCGATCCATATAACAGCAATGAACATAAGGGCAAAGATGGGGAAAAACGTCTTTGATCTTATATTTTCAGATCTCATAATCAAAAACACCAGAAAGTCAGTGTGGACGTGATTCGTATCGCGGTCTTTTCGATAGATTCGGCGCGTTCGGTGGTACATAGACAACGACCCTCCTGAATCAGGTCATCAGACTGAAAATAAAACACACCGGCTGGCAAATTAAACCCGCGTGTACTGTAATCAGTCATCAACAACGTTGTCGTAGTACCTGACTTGGAAATGGTGGGTCCACGCCAGAAACTGAATCTATACGTAATTGTTGTTAACCGGTGAAGGCCGGTCTTCGCGTATTGGCATAACAAAATATATTGATTCAAAACACTAACCAATGGAGCTCAGGTGAAGATGCCAATGGGTTGATTGTTTTAAAGCGAAGAAACCCCTTGAGTGCAGATGGACTGCATAACGTCAGGCAAGGATCCTTGGCTCTCGGGAAGGATAGCAGATTTTCGTATTAACCTGAGCATCTCATAAAAAAACATCGTTTGTCGTTTATATTTTGTATTTTACAGCGTATAGCGACCCCGATCACGAAAATGCACAAAGGCTATCGCAAAAGGTTTTAAAAAAATGTCTGGTAAGAATGCTAAACGTCATCAAGTATCAGAGCCTGATTTCAGCCAGTTTCTGGAAATGGCCGACAACGAGCTATCTCTGGAAGATCGCAGTACGGTTCATTACCGCAAGTTAATTGAGAGTTACAGCGCTTTCGATGCCATCCGGGAGAAAACATCCGCCAAAGGCTGGCTGGCTGCCAGCCAGATAGAAACCAGGGCGAAGGAGTACCTGCAGCAGGAACCTTTTAAGAAAGACTGGGTCACCGCGGTGTTATCCCCCGTTCAGGCTTTTCTCGAGAGCACCCTTGAAGAACCGCCCAAAACCATTCACATGTTATTGCTTCAGCCACTGGACAGGAATGGCCTGGATTATTTGAAAGCCTGGATCAGGGCCAACCCGGATTATCAAATCCATCTCTGGCAGGACCAGAGGGTTTCCCTGGCCGCTCTGATGCGAAAATACATCATAGAGTGGGCACTCGCCGATGTTGCCAATGCCCGGGACATTGAGCCGTTTTCGGGACAATTAATCAGTCGAATCATCGATGCCCAGCGACGTGCTGTCAGTCATGTTCTCAATAGCTACGACAAGGGGGCTTCCATTGATCGGGCGGTGCAGGATTTTCTGGTTTCATACACTCACGTTTCTGCCAAAGAACTGGCCGTTGAAAGGGAG
>NZ_JAHHPQ010000098.1:0-6512 GCF_024606245.1 Endozoicomonas sp. SESOKO2 | reverse complement strand
CATTGCCGCAAAGAATGAGTGTTTAATAATTCTATCCTTGCATTCTGGTTTACAGAGAAGAGGGATAGATCAACAAATAAACGTACTTCCTGTCAAAATCAAGGAAGCGTTCACCTCTAATCAGGCAACCAACAAAGTCTTGTCGGGCAGCGTGAGAATAACATCAACCAAGAAGCGCCTCATTGCAGAAGTTTGTCCCGGGCCGATTGTTTTTCAGGGGTGCATCATATGTCATCATCATCCTCAGGGAGGGGGACGCTCTTAGCTTGTTCGAGTTCTGCCTCATATCTAAGGACCTGCTCCCGGCTTATACTCACTTCAGGAGGCAGAAGCGCAGGGGCTTCTACAAACTGAATTTGTTCAGTTTTGGCCAGCTTCTTAATTAAATGGAGGAAAGGCTTTTCGAAATTGTAATTTGATTTGGCTGACATATCAAAATACTGAAGGTTCTTCTTGCGATGAAAATTTATATTTTTAGCCCTAACCTTCCTGTCCTTGATATCAACTTTATTACCAACAAGTACAATAGGTATGCCTTCACACACTCTTACCAGATCCTTGTGCCAATTGGGAACACTCTTGTAGGTAACCCGCGACGTTACATCAAACATGATAATTGCACAATCGGACTTAATATAATACCCATCTCGAAGTCCTCCGAATTTCTCCTGACCGGCAGTGTCCCAAACATTGAATCGAACAAGACCGCGATTAGTGTGAAATTGAATAGGATGGACTTCAACACCGATTGTGGCCACATATTTTTTCTCGAATTCACCAGTAATGTGTCGTTTAACAAATGTCGTCTTACCCACACCACCGTCGCCAACCAGAGCCAGTTTAAAAGTTGCCACCGGCACCGCGCTGAAAACCTGATGCCCGGAATCAGGTGATGGTCGCAGCCTGCAGACGCCAAGACAGGAATCGACGTAACAATCTAAACCCAATGTATGTTGGTGTTGTTGAGGATTTTGACTACCGCCGCCAGAGCCAGAAGACACGGGAAGGATAGCGCCTGTCATGAAGGAGGCCTTCGCCCCTGAGGCTTGCTGAGCAGATGATGCTGTTTGCTCGTTTTGTTTTTGGCTTTGTTGTTGGCCATTTCCGGGGAGCATCATAGTGGTGATCGCAAACGGGTCATCCTGACTTGCCTTCGGTTGATCCATCAGGTTGAACAGCGGAGAATCAATGCTCAAATAGCTTCGTAAAAGACAGCCGACAGCCAAAAACGCTTCCACAGGTATCCATGAATAAGGCTTTAAGCCAGAGGCATCACGAGCAGTCATAACCAGTTCGTAAGCAGTCAGGAAATGCGTAGCATAAATCAATTGCCACGGGACCGACTCAAAAAAGGACGTTTTTACCCCATAATTACCGAATCTCTGAGGTTTTTCATCAGACGGCAAAATCGATTCTGCATAACCGTTTATGTCAGCAGGGTATGACGGACCGCCCGACAATGAATGCGGGTGGTCTGGCTTTATGGAAAAGCTCCATTCTGGAGAGCTTGCCTGTTGAAGCTCGACGGCAAAGCCTGTCGTCAGTGAGTCGGCCTGAGAGGTAGCTGACAAATAGAACTGCAACAACAGCAGTGTCGCTGAGAATGAGTTTTTCATGACTTTATCGTTACTCTTATCTTGCAGTTTTTAGGAAGAAGGTAGACCAAGAAAGTGATGGATCAAGAAAATAAGCATCTTTTTCTGTCAAAAGCCAAAATGTCACCGGGCAGGAATTCTTAAGGAAGAAGATCGCAGTATACAAACCACCCTTAGCCTTGAAAAAAGATCGCTAAGAAAAAATCGGGCGCTTTTTTATTTGCCGGAACCCCGGCATTAGATCAATTGACGACGAATGTCTTTCAGAAGCAATGTCTGGCACGACAGGATAGACAAAAGCTTTTCTGCTGTCCGGTAAAAAATCGAAAGGTATGTGGAGATGCCACTTATCAACACATTTGTGTTTTCAACGCCTTCTATCATTCCATCTAATACGGTGGCCATCTTGATGGCATCGTCTTCTGTGGCTCCCCAAACCTTCACTATTACTGAAGATCCTTCCACATAGATGCGCTCCGCCATCCGAGAACACTATCACGTCACAAATTCGTGGCTCAGTATGATATTTTCTTCTATGATGCGACCGTCTGATATCACATCCATCTCGGTGACATCTTCTTCTGTGACGCCACAACCCTGGAATATTACTGAAGATCCACCCACACAGTCGCTCCTCACCATCCCCTCCGCCCACTAACGCGTCGCAAAATTGTGCCCCGGTATGGTCTCTCATTTTATGCCCGAACAGCCTTTCGTCATCCCTGAAGGCAGCCCCGCATGGCATTCGCTTTCCATTCTCCGTGATCAACACCACGTCACAGACAAATTCGCTGGTATGAGCTCCATTGGCAGCCCCTGCATTCATTGATCGTAATGTCGAACTTTTTCCGGAACTCAGCGACCCATCAGCGGGTTCTCTGATTCCGGAAGGTCGGAATCTACAAACGCCATGACAGGAATCGACAAAACAATTTAAGCGCAAAGTATGCCGGTATTGCTCAGGGTTTTCTTTACCGCCGCCAGAGCCAGAAGACAGGGCACTGATGATAGACCCACTAAGCTGGATGGCGGTTGCCCTTAAGGCATTCTGACCGGATGATTCTGATGGTTCGTTTTGTCGTTGGCTATTTCCGGGGAGCATCATAATGGTAATCGTAAACAGGTCACACTGACTTGCCTCTGATTGTTCCATCGAGCCAGACAGCGGTGAATCTCGATTCCAATAGCTTTTCAAAAGCCAGCCGGCAGCGACACACACATCTGTTGGGAGCCATGAATAAGGTTTGAAGCCGGAAGCTGCATTAGTGTTCAGGACCAGTTCGTAAGCCACCAGCAGACTCGTGGCATAAAGCGATTGACACGAAATAAACTCAATAAGGGTCGTTTTCAACTCATAACCGCCAGGTCCATGTGGATTAGCATCAGGCGGTAAATCTGACTCCGCGTGGTCATTTGTGTCAGCAATATCTGTCGATTTAAGCGACAATGTATTCATGTCACACTTTGTAGAAAAACTCTGGGTTATTGACCCCAAATTATTTTCTTGAAACTCTACAACTGCACGTCTTGTCAACGGTTCGGCCTGACAGATGATAGATAATGACTCTGGCAGCAACAGCAGTGCCACAAAGAATGAGTTTCTCACTATTTCATACGTACATTCTGATTTGTAGAGAAGGAAGAAACATAGATCAAAAGAGTGATAGATCAATAGAATAAGTGTGTTTTTATTTCAACTGAAAAAACGACAGAAAAGTTGCACCGGGTAAAAAAACCACCACTACAAAACTGTCGCGATCTATTTTATTCGCCCGAATCCGGGAATTACCGCAAAAGGCGGCAAATGTCTTCCAGAACATTACCCGGAATGATGGGAACGTCTACTTTGACAAATAAGGCACTGTAACTTCCAGAATACTGCTGGCTAGAGCCACTGCCGGATGTCATCTACCTTCACTATGAACTCGGCGAATTTGCCGTCACATGTTGCAGTTGCCTCCATAGATACCTATCCCTCCCGAAAGCACGTTTTGTGCCGTTTAGAAGCCGAATCACTCTTTATCTTTCGATGGACTGAGGTCATGTTCCCCATCATCAGGCCCGGTTTTTTGGCGTACGCTTTGGTAATTCCCGGGCTCTTCAAGATTCCAGAAGAACTCTCCATCGTTCCCGAAGTTTGCCGACACAGATTGGTTGACCGTTTTGGGCTCTTGGCGTCTTCTTTTGGAAACAGCGTTTAAATACTTACGTTGCTCCGATCGTCCGCTACCACTACCGTGATCTCTTTTTTGATGATTTAAAAGAGCCTTGAAATTAATACAGATCGTCCCGCATCCACAGGTTACTGGCTCGTAGTCAATTGACCCGGCCGCATCATTTTCAAAGGCCGCTCCTGCACTCAGTGTATAGTTATTTATTGGGTCGATCTCCATCGTAAACGTAAATGCATCGGCGTATAGTTGAAAGGGTTGTGTTTCTGTCATTGCATGATGAGCGTGTTCTGTCGAATTTTCTATGGAATTCGGTAACCCTTCAGTTGATTCACCATCGGCGAATAATTGCTGCAGTTTACAAACGCCACTACAGGAATCAACGTAACAATTTAAACCCAAAGTATGTTGATGTTGTCCAGGGCCTTCGTGACCACCGCCAGAGCCGAAAGACAGGGAGTTGGTGAAACAGCTTGTATGGGTTGCCATCCCTGAAACTTGCTGCCCGGATAATGTTGCTTTCTGGTTTTGTTGTTGACCTTGTTGTTGACCATTGCCGGGAAGCATCATAGTGGTGATTGCAAACGGGTGATCCTGAATCGCCTCTCGTCGCTCAACTTGTTGCTCAAGCAGGTCAAGTTCTTCAGTCGGGCTATAGAGTGGTGAATCGGGGTTCCAATAGCTTTTCAAAAGCAAGCCGACAGCCACAAACGCTTCTGCTGGTACCCATGAATAAGGTTTGGAATTTGGAGAGCCGCCATTGGTGGCCAGCACCAGTTCGTAGGCAACCAGCAGATGGGTGGCGAAGAGC
This sequence comes from Endozoicomonas sp. SESOKO2, assembly GCF_024606245.1. Taxonomy (NCBI): domain Bacteria; kingdom Pseudomonadati; phylum Pseudomonadota; class Gammaproteobacteria; order Oceanospirillales; family Endozoicomonadaceae; genus Endozoicomonas; species Endozoicomonas sp. SESOKO2. The sequence goes on along the minus strand of NZ_JAHHPQ010000098.1, from coordinate 1,935 downwards.
AAGCGCAACGAAATGTAATCAACAGTTGTCTTCTTTGCTTCGTCATTGCCAACTCTGGGTGGTTTGTAATCAGATGGCAGATCTGATCCTGCCAAGGCATTTGTGTCTGGAATGACTGATGGGTCGCCTGGTAACATATTCGGGTCGCGCTTTATAGAAAAACTCTGTTTTGTCTGTTCAAACTCGACAACAAATCTTCTCGTCAACGTTTCGGCCTGACAGATGACAGAAAACGAAAAAAGCAGCAACACTAGCGCTGTCGAGAGCGGGAGTCTCATTATTCTATCCTTTCATTTTCATTTTGATTAGTAGAGAGGGGAAAGATAGATCAGGAAGGCGACAGATCAAGAAAGGAAGCGTGTTTTAGTCCGGTAGGAAGCCGGATCAGTCTCTACTTTCTTCTGAATGACTGGGGTCATCATCCCGCCGGGCATCAAACTTGCGTTTTCGATGCATTCTTATGTGATACGCTAGCTCTTCAGAATTGCGGCAGACCTTTCCGCATGACTGCAGACCTCTCTCTCCAAGCACTGACTGAACGCAGTTTTTTGGCCAGAAGTGGTATTCTGTTTTGTGAGACATCATGGCTTGATCATTATCAAAGGAGACCCAGCATGGATCCCATGTGCCATCCATCCGGACCACTATGTCGCCACAAAATTTATGTTTGGTGTAGCCTTGGTCTCTTCCCATTTCTTCGATGTCATCAATCAACCACTTAAGTGGCGTCCAGTGGTCTCTTTTTTTATGACTCTTCAGAGCCGTAGCATTCTTGCAGACCGTCCCGCATGACCGCACCTTGTCATCCTGCCCAACCTCTTTCACGTCACAGGTGAGTTGCCCGATGTACTCACGCCCATCAGCGCGAGTTGCACCAACGGCCCCCGAATCCGCTGAGTGCAAAGAGGGCCAATGATTTGTCGGGTTGATATCAATCGTAAATAGATGGGATTGTTGCTGAAAGGGTTGTACTTCTGTCATCACATGAGGACTTTGCCCTGTCGAACTTTCTTCCCAATTCAGCGCCCATTCAGCGGACTCTCTGCCGTAGGATGATGGTCGGAGCTTACAAAAGCCTCGGCAGGAATCTACATAACAATCTAAACCCAGAGTATGCTGATGTTGTTCAGTACCTTCATTTCCATCGCCAGAGTCGGAATCAGGGGGACTGGTGAAAGAGCCTGAAAGTCGGAAGCTGGTCGCCCCTGGGGCTTGCTGTCCGGATGATGCTGACGGCTGGCTTTCTCGTTGGCCATTTTGGCTTTGTCCGAAAAGCATCGTAATGTTCATCACGAACGGATCACCCTGACTTGCTTCCGGTTGATCCGTCCGGGTAAACAACCATGAATTTCGGTTCCAGCAGCTTTTCAAAAGCGAGCCGACAACGACAAACGCTTCGACAAGTATCCATGAATGAGGTGTGCCACTCAGAGCGGCGTCATGGGTGGTCATGGCCAGTTCGTAAACAGCCACCAGAGTGATGGCGTCAAGTAAGTGCCACGAGATTGACTCAAAAAAGGACGTTTTCACCTCGAAACCGCCAAGTCTGTGTTGTTTGCCAGCTCGCAGAGAATCTGATCCAGCACAGCCGTGTGTGTCGGCATAGTATGAAGGGTTGCCTGACAATGCAGGCTGTAAAGCCTTTATGGAAAGGGTCCTGCCGGGGGAGAATCCATCCTGTCCAAGTTCGACTATAAAATGTCTTTCCAATGTTTCGGCCTGACATATGACAGACAAAGAGAGCAGCGACAGCAACGCTACTAAAAATCGTTTTTTCAAAACTATACCCTTTGCCCCTTGCATCTGTGATACACACCATGCTTAGACATAAAAAACCCGCTGCTGCAAAAAAGGGGTATTCGAAATAGAGCCTTCTGAGTCTATGACAAGCAGAAATCAATCACTTGACTTTGCATCATCAAGCTTTCGTTTTCG
>NZ_JAHHPQ010000097.1:0-1037 GCF_024606245.1 Endozoicomonas sp. SESOKO2 | reverse complement strand
AATACCGCCTGGGTGGTGCCACTATTGCCTTGTTTATGCCTCGCTATTCAAAGGAACGTAAGTCTGCCGTATTACAGAAGCTTCTGCCTCCAGATAACCGCTCTGTAACTGGTATGGCAAGAGAGCCATTGAGGAAGACTGCATATGGTCACCACCGGGAGTAAACCGTTCTTCAGTTCTTAGGATTTGAAGCTGGCGGAAATACGCGATTTCAGGCCAAAGCTGATAATTTTCAATGTGACAGAAGGCCAAAAAAGTTGCCAAACCCATTGTACTCCGGGACCTAAAAAAACGACATGGAAGAAGCTGCACCATTGTGCATGCAATTTTCTGATTTTAAGAGTCCAGTGTGGTACTCTCTTTTTTCAGTTTTAACAGGGGTAACAAAAGAGTTAAACAAAACACCTATTGACCAATCGGCTTTATAGTCAATACTTGAAGCCGTTTTAATGGGAATATCTTTGGTGTTTAAGCTATACCCAAATGTTAACAAGTCCTTCTCATAGGCTGCATCGAAACAATAATGCCATAGGAAAGGATTGACCGGATAAGAAGTTTTTTCCACTCTTCAGGTCATTCCAGGCACTATCGCAAAACGCCTTACCCTTCTCATCGAGATTTTTAATGGAAAAATCCTTGCTAATACCCAACTCTAATGCCGTATAGTCAAATCCTGCAGTAGCAAGAAAACTGCGTGTATTTTTGGGAGGGCGATGTTCAATATAGTGATTGATTTCTTGTACTTTTGTAATCAAGGGCTCAATTTTCCGGGTGCAGGTATTATAATCACCGGTTCCGTTTCTGCCGTCTGGTAAAGGGAAGCCTTTAGGAAAACATGACGCCCGGTTCAAATATTGGCTTATTGCCTGATCAAGCCCTAAGCCCAAAAAACTTTCTGCATTAAGCTTGTATGTCTTGCTGCTTATCTTAACGGTGAAATCCTCATTCTTATCCACCTCATAAGCAATCTGTGTAGAAGCACCGCCCAAGTCAAGAACACCTACCGTGTCTCCCTGTAATTTCGTGCTCAGTAGCAA
>NZ_JAHHPQ010000096.1:0-1228 GCF_024606245.1 Endozoicomonas sp. SESOKO2 | reverse complement strand
TACGAGAAGCTTCTGGAATTAAAACAAAGTGGCTTGCCCATTCACCAGCGTTTTTTCTATGGAGGAGAGGTTGATTCTTTGCTTGGCCTGTTAGTGTTTTCCGAAATGTACAGAAACATGGAGCCAGAGCATGAGCAAACTCAGAAACAGGCGCAAGAAGCTTGTCGCTTACTTCATCTGCTTTTGCAAAGCGGGACAAAGCTGGAGAGAGCTATTCTCTTAATTGAGAGGATGAACGGCACCTCGGAACAGGTAATGCCAGCGGGTGCAATGAACTATATGGTGGCAGCCTTTGCTCCCTTTGATTTTATGACTCTGGAACATCTCCAGAAAATACCTTTAATCGGTTGCCCGGGAAACGTCGTTGAATTTAACCGAATCTGTCAGCGGCTCAATGAAGAGCAAATACAGCAACATTTGAGAAGAGTATTAGATGTGAGTTTTGAACCTCCCCCCCTCGCCACAGTCAAATCCCACTTGCTGGCCCTGTTTCATTTCAATGCTTGCCTGGACGAAAAGACTCTGGATTGGCTTAAATTATTCTTGGGCAAATATTGCATTCGCGGTGTGCAAATTATTGATGATTTAACCATGGATGATTATATCGAATGGGTTGAAAAACTGTGGATTAATCGGAAAACAGATCCTTTCTACCAGAATTGGCCAAAGCATGTCGAACAGTCTCATCGGGAAATTGAGGACCTGAAAAAATCTCTCGGTCTCAACGATTCCGGTGCCTCGGCCACACCACTGGTAACCGGGGTACCAGCGGCATTACAGTTTGTAGTGGACGCGTTCAAGAGGTCGCCGATCCTGCCTGACAATGCTGGCGATAATGAAAAAACCATCCTGACGGTATTGCAGCATTATTACCGCCGTCCGGGGCCGGAAAGAGTGATCCAGAGCCTTGGCAGAGAAACCATGCCAACCGTATGGAAACCGCAGCACAGCTGCAGTCATGTCCTGCGGGCCAGAAATAATGGGCTCTGGTATATGGAATTGCTGGAGAAATTTCAGCAATGCTCCTTGAGACCGGACGAAAAAGAACTTCTGTCTCTGGCCATTATTTACCATGACGCGGCTGCCGAAGATGTCGACAAATCAATGGAAGAATCAAGGTCAGCTGATTATTTCAAACGGGATCTGGCCGGGCACTACCCTGAACAGCTGCTGGAGGATATGGCACTGGCAATGGTCAGCAAGGAAAACGATGTCAAGGGTATAGGTG
>NZ_JAHHPQ010000095.1:0-1129 GCF_024606245.1 Endozoicomonas sp. SESOKO2 | reverse complement strand
CGGGCCAGCTTTGAAGATCTCTTTTATCACATTGAAAAGCAGCCGGGGGCTCTGTCAGACCAGGACAACGAACTGCCTTCCGGCTTGCAGATAGGAACTGGCGTAAAAATTACCGGAACCCAGAAAGTGTTTACTCCCGGCAGTTATGAAACCACCAAACAGGCACTGGATGTGGCAATCATTGGTAATGGCTTTTTTCAGTTTACACAGCCCGATGGAACCGCTGCATTCTCCAGAAATGGTCAGTTTCACCTGAATGGAGATGGTCAAATAGTGAATGCCAGTGGTTTGCCTTTGGAACCGGGCATTACCGTACCCGCTGACGCCACCGGAATCAGTATTAGTGAAGATGGCATTGTTATGGCAACCATTCAGGGGCAGGTTGATCCGACAGAAATAGGCCAGATCAGCATTGCTAATTTTGTTAATCCGGCTGGTCTCGTGGCTCTGGGGGGGAATCTGTACCTGCAATCTGCCGCCAGTGGTGACGCGATAGAAGGCACTGCCGGTCAGGGAGGTTTGGGTTCGCTGAAACAGTTTACTCTGGAAACATCTAATGTCAGCTCAGTGGAAGAGCTGGTCAATATGATATCGGCACAGCGAGCCTATGAAATGAACTCCAAGGTCATTGCTGCGGCTGATGAAATGATGCAGTTCGTTAACCAGACTCTTTAACAGGGTTGGATAGAGGACAGAGAATGAGACTTCTGTGTTTTATAGCCATGTTTATGCTGTTTGGTTGTTCGAGTGCACCCCGCCAGGGTGACACCAAACCTGCTGGTCAACATCAGCAGGTGACAAAGGGCCCCGAACCTGAAGCGGAAAAAATGGTTGCTGATAACGCTGTCTTTCAAAAGGAAAGCTCCCACAACGAATCAGTTTATCCCAGTGGCAGCCTGTTTAATGCCAACTATGGCAACTTTATGTTCTCCGACCGTCGTGCCTACCGTCTGGGCGATATTCTTACCATCGAGCTGGAAGGTACCACGAATATCAGCATGAGTGGTTTAAGTAAAGTCGACAAAAATAATGCCATCAGCATTCCTGATCCGACCCTGTTGGGTAAAACCAGTGCAGCTATTCTTGGCGGGGGCCGATCTCTGGCCTTTGAAGTTCAGCCTTCCAGAAG
>NZ_JAHHPQ010000094.1:0-1088 GCF_024606245.1 Endozoicomonas sp. SESOKO2 | reverse complement strand
ACAACAGGCAGGTATTGGTTGTTGTCTCCAGCAAAAGCCTCGCTATTAGCCAGGGACATGGGATCAGTAAAGCTGACAGTGCTATAGGGGGGATGCTTCAGCCTTTTGTCAATCCCGAGCGAAAGGCTTTTTTGAAACGACTTTCTCTGTTCATTCCTTTTCAAGGTGTTCAGTTTCGGTGCTTTTTGATCTGCTTTGTCCCCCAGAAAGTGACCCAATAACTCGTTCAGGGACTTGATATACCGCTGACCCAGGTTGGAAAAGTCATTTCGTTTATGGGCATAGAGCGCAGAAAGGTCATCTTTTCCTAATACAGAAACCATCAGGTCAGGGCTGGAAACCCTGAACGGGTTTATATCATTGCCACCGGGTGCCACAATCTCCTGCAAAGACCCTAGCAGCTGGCGAGTAAACAGCGCTGTTATCCCATCAGATGGTGGTTTTGTGACTTGCCAGGCCAGATCATACCCCGCCTGCTGAGCCCGGAAAAAATTCTCTTGCGCAAAGCGATTGCCGTAGGCCAGCAGGCCAACCCCCGAAAATGGGTCCCCGATTGACTCTGCACGGACAAAGGCGCTCATATGAAGCGCTCTTGGTGCCCCGGCCTGTGCAGAAGGCAGTTCGGCATTGGCCACCGGCAACGGCATCAACCGGTAAGGAGAAAAGTCATCACTGGTGAGTTGTTGCAACCGACGGTTGTATTGCTCAATCAGTTCGGAGAGTGGCTGTCTGCCACCGTTTTCGATAAACGTACTCACCAGTAAACGTCTGGCCTGTTCGAAAGAACGGTCATCGTCGGGACCCAAGCGCACATAATCCCTGCCGCGGGGTAAAGCGGGCAAGTCCCGGAGTTTTGTCACCAGCCCTTCTTCAACAGGGACCTGACGGGCCATCAACTGACCCCGTTCGTCCTTTTCAAGCACCAGCTTGACGCGAGGGTCTGACTGTGACCACAGGACATTGCCGTTGGCGGGCAGGGTGCCCGTCCATTTGCGCCCCAATACATCCACCGCCACCAGGGCATTACGGATCGTGATGCGTTTTGTCCGGATTTCAGTGAACAGTTTTCTGGCGAAATCTTCTACGGG
>NZ_JAHHPQ010000093.1:0-1230 GCF_024606245.1 Endozoicomonas sp. SESOKO2 | reverse complement strand
GATGCGTGCGCAGAGCGTATTTGTGTGGGGAGGATTATTTGACGGGCAAAAACTACGAGCACCGTCGGCAGTGGGTTGTAGATAAGCTCAGCGAACTGGTTTCAATCTTTTCTATAGAAGTCTGCGCCTATGCTGTTATGTCGAATCACTATCATGTGGTTTTGCATATCAATCAGAAACCTGCCAGAGAGTGGACACGAGATGAAATTTTGAGTCGGTGGACAAGGCTTTTCACAGGGCCGCTTCTGGTTCAGAGGTATCTTGCTGCTGACCAGCTGAGTCATTCGGAGCTGGCTCGCGTGGACGAATTTGTTGAAGAGTATCGAAATCGTTTAACGAACATCAGCTGGTTCATGCGATGCCTGAATGAGTATCTTGCCCGTGAGGCTAACCAGGAAGATGGATGCAAAGGTCGCTTCTGGGAAGGGCGTTTTAAAAGTCAGGCGTTGTTGGATGAGGCAGCGTTGTTGACCTGCATGGCCTATGTTGACCTGAATCCGCTCCGTGCCGAAATGGCGGAGACTCCAGAAGGGTCAGACTACACGTCGATCCAGGAACGAATTGAAAATTTGGCAGGTTCGGACACCCGTAAGCAGCCAATCACCCTTATGCCTTTTCGATCACAGGGGCAAAATCCGGCTAAGGCATTGCCTTATATTCTTCACGATTATCTTGAACTGGTTGACTGGAGTGGGCGTGCAGTCCGATCTGATAAGAAAGGTTCAATCCCTTCTGATATCCCACCCATTCTGACCCGACTGGAAATTGATTCAAATGAATGGCTCAAAACCATGAGATATAATAACCGCTTCTATCGGGCAGTGGGCAGGCTGGAAGCCATGAAAACTTTTGCTCAGGAAGCGGGGCAACAATGGGTACAGGGGTTGTTTATCTGTAGTCGTTTATTTCATGGCGTAAGCTGATTGCCCGACTTTTCTATTGTTATTTGTTTCTCCTGTTATATGGGGAGCTTTGCTGTTTCTGACTTTTCCCATTTTGAGTGATTCACTTGTTGTTTGTTATGACGAACGATTATTTTGAGTGGCTGTCAGAGTTTAATGGGCTATTGGGCTCGTGGATTATGGGCCGTGTTTTATATGGATGTCTTATTTTTTCTATTTGTGTGTGGATGTCCTATTTTTTCTATTTTTTTCTATTTTTTTCTATTTTCTCTATCCTATTTTTCCTTTTGTTTTTCTCTGTTTTTCTCTCTTTCGTTTTTCTTTCATT
>NZ_JAHHPQ010000092.1:0-1652 GCF_024606245.1 Endozoicomonas sp. SESOKO2 | reverse complement strand
TGAGCAGGTGCGGAGTGTCCATGAGCTGATTTTTGCCCTGCATAAGCGCTTTGTAAAGGCATTGGCACCGGTCACTCTGGCTTCTTGTCAGGGCAGGATCTCTACGATAAAGAAAATCACCTATATCGATTGCACGACTCTGGCTGAGCCGGATGAGAAGGTGCCGCCGCTATTGAGGGCCTCGGCCAAAGCGTCTATGGAAGAGCTAGAGCTTTCAGGGACTGTCATTAGTACGGATGAAGTTGTGATTGTCAACCTGGAGTTAGGAAGTCATGTGGGCCTTATCGAGCTACTTGAGCGTGCAGAGGGAGGGAAAGGACGAACCTTGCGGCTGAGATTTTCTGACCAATTTAATGGAACGGATGACGATGATCAATCCGGCAAGTTCAGTCGTATGTGGTTTCTGGCGCAATTATTGAAGAAGATAGAACTGGATAAAAATGCGGGTAGCATGAAGCTAAGTTGCAACGCCGTTGCGGGTGAAATGACTGTCGAATGCCCCCGAATGAAATTTCGTCAAACCATGCAGGATGCCTTTGAGAAGCTGATCATTGTGTTACGTGCTATATGTAATCTGGATCTTGATTTGAATTCCAGTCCCATTTTTGAAGGAGGTCAGTGGGACTTTAACTTGCTTGCACAACGGCTTAATCGTGATCTGGCGACAGAAGCGGATAGATTCGCCTTTCAACATTGCCTTTTCGTAATGTCTTATCGTAATGAGAGCCGCAGGTACATTCTTGTCCCTTGCAGCCAGCTTTTAAGCAAACACTACCAACAGTTTTCTCATCATGCCCGGTTGTTGTCCAGGTGGCCAGATTTTCTCCAGGGAAAACCGGGGGGTGTTCTGTTGAAAATGTTTATGAGTGATGAGATAAGTGAGAACACCCGCAGGGAGCTCTTGCATCATTTTTTGTTATTAAATCCCATAATCGCTACTAAATTGGTTGAGCAATTGTATGACTTGGGTAATCAATGCTTTGTTATCAATCCATCTTACCGTTACAAACTGGAGTTTTATCTACCACCGTGCCAACTGCTTGGGGATCATAAAGAAAAGGTCAGGGAGATCCTGCTGAAGCATGGATTGAAATATGCCAGCCATCGGGTTAGGAATGATAAAGATTTTGTATTACCCACCATTTCAAAACATCCCACAGAACTGCAATATTTGAGTGAGGAGCTGAGGAATGATAGTGATGTCGTCAAAGCCGCTGTCGCAGAGTTGCCCAGTGTTTTAAGTTATGCTGGTGGAAGAATTCGAAGCGATAAAAACATTATTGAAAGCTTAATGGCTGTCAGTGTTAATATCTTAAAAAATGCCAGTAGAACGTTATTGAATGATCGCGAGTACATGCTGAACTTAATTGCAAAGAATCCACTGGCTTTCAAATATGCTACTTCCAAGCTTAAAATTGATGATGCTTTTATCGAGGCGGCAAGACAAAGAAATCCTGAAGTTGGTAGATACGTCAGGTGGTCTGCGAATAAGGTCTGATCTATTCAGACAACGTTGACCAGTGTAAATCGTCTTGCAAGCTTGTTGTTGTTTCTTCTATTGCGTTCTTAAGGCTGACGGGTGAACTTTATAAAAACATTATTGTCTAAAAGGGGATAATCACTAGCCATTGAGGCATGGATGAATATTAACA
>NZ_JAHHPQ010000091.1:0-1109 GCF_024606245.1 Endozoicomonas sp. SESOKO2 | reverse complement strand
CGATAAAACCGCAAAAATTTATGCTCTGAAGACCGATGGATCATGGGAAGAAAAAGCCACTATTACCCATGATGAGACAGTCTCCTCAGCTACCTTCAGCGCCGATGAGCGCTATGTGGTGACCGCCAGTAGAGATGGCAAGGCGAAGATCTATGGCAAGCAAGACGATGAGTCATGGGTAGAAAAAGTCATTATTTCCCATGATAGACCTGTCAAATCAGCCACCCTCAGCGCCGATGATCGCTATTTATTGACTGCCTGTATGGATGGCAAGGCGAGAATTTATAGCATAGAGGACGATGGGTCATGGGAAGAACAAGCCATGATTTCCCATAATAAACCTATCTACTCAGCCACCTTCAGCACCGATAACCACCATGTGGTGACCGCCAGCTTCGATCAGGCGAAAATCTATAGCCTGGAGACCGATGGATTATGGGAAGAAAAAGCGATCATTACCCATGAGGATCTGCTCTTCTCAGCGACATTCAGCGCCGATAACCGCCATTTGGTGACCGCCAGTGTGGATGGCAGGGCGATAATCTATGGCAGGAAGGACGACGGATCATGGGAAGTAAAAACCACTATTTCCCATAATAATAATCTGGTCTTCTCAGCCACCTTCAGCCCCGATAGCCGCTTTGTGATCACTCACGGTCGCGATGAAAAGTCGAGAATCTATGGCCAGAAGGACGATGGATCATGGGAAAAAAAAACGACCATTTCCTATTATTTTGCGGGCATTAAATCAGTCACCTTTAGCGCCGATAGCCGCAATGTGATCATCCACAGTGGAGATAAAAATTTGAACATCTATGGCCAGAAGGACAATGGTTCCTGGGGAAAAAAAGCGACCATCTCCCATGTTTTTGGTGTCGCATTAGCAGCCTTTAGCGTCGATGGCCGCCATATGGTCACAGCCAGAGGAGACGATAATAAGGCAAAAGTTTATGGCCAGCTACGTGATGGATCGTGGCAAAAAAAAGCCACCATTTACCATCATTGTGTGATCAAATCAGCCGCTTTCAGTCCCGATGGCCATGTGTTTACCATACACGACGATAATACGGCGAAAATCACTGAACTAAGGATGGATGACTGATTATTTG
>NZ_JAHHPQ010000090.1:0-1518 GCF_024606245.1 Endozoicomonas sp. SESOKO2 | reverse complement strand
ATCTGTCAGCGATCTCAGCGATGGTGGCAGATGTGAGCCAGCCTTAATCAATTCCTGCCTGAACGCAGCACTATCGAGATAGCTCGAAGCGCTGTGGAGACTTTTCAGGCCATCAAGAAGAATTGATGCATTGGTCAACAGACAGCTGTCGGCGAGTATGTCATTAAAAATATCAAGATAGTCAGCTCCGACAGGTAGTCCCTGCTTATCCATAACATTGGTGTAAATGTAGACAAGCGCTCTTGCAATCATGGGCGTTAACTGATGGCCCCTGGCTTGTGCTGCCGATGGGTCGTCAGTCGCCAGAGCTTTGAGATACTTACCACAGAGCGCGAGTATATTGATTTCCGGGTCAGTGGTGCCTGGTGTCAACCTGTCCAAATTTTCGTTTATATAGTTATCCAACAGGAAACTGGGTTTTGGAAACTTGAATTGCGGATCAGTCGGCGTTGTTTTTTTCAAGTTTTCAATACGCTGATATACCGTTGTGAGTTGCACTTTCAGTTGTTCGGGAGCTGTTGTCTTGACATAAGTAAGTGCCCTTTCGACATCTAGCGTAAATAATTCGGGTAATCGTGACCCGTATAACAAGTGGGGGTGTTGATCAAAGAATTTCTGTACTTCCACGAGATATTTCCGCCTAATAACCCGTTCAATGATAAAGCGTGTGGGATTGTTGACCAGAACAATGGGTAGTGCTCCGAGATTATTGTGCTGAAACCCAGGAAAACTTTTGTTACTGTTGGGCTCCAGTTTGGTTACCTGATGTTTGGAAAATGCAAGCAGGATGTTACACACGACCTCCAGAACCTCTGGCTGTGCGAGCACTCGATCAACAGCCATCATGTTGTTATCACGGGCCCATGTAGTACCTTGATAGTGCGTTGATTTCTCGCCTTCGGCGATACTGGCAGTCAGTTGTTGGTCTATACCAAGTGACACCAGCTCCTGACTTTTTGCAATTTTGGCGGAATGGGCAGGGGAGTGAGCCTGTGCTTCTGATAAACTCAGTATTCCCTGGTTCGAAGTACTAGTGCAGACCGGATCTTCATCGATATTAATGGGTGTCCCGGCATTACTACTTGCAGTTAGTGACAGTGCCGGTAAAGATAAACTCAATGCCACCGATCCGGCTATGTTAGCCACTTTGAATTTTGCCAAATTCATTTTGCTTTCTACCATTTTCTGATGTTTGTTAGTCTCGGAAAGACTAGTAGCAGAACAGTGGAAGTGCTTTGTTTATTTGCCACGATAATTTCGCTCCGGTTAATCACGGCAACCCCTTGGCCTGTGTCTTCCTCCGTATTGTATGTATGGGGGAAATGTTATTGGAGGAATTGGCACAATTCTTCGCCATCTTTTCTGAACGTGCCGAATGAGAACCACGACAGGATTTCCATGGTGTGGGTTGACCGAAAAAAGCACATGCTAAACGATCATGACTGACCCCGCCGGTCATGAGCGTCTAGCAGCCTGTCGGACTTAAGGCTGTCCTACTGCGGTTGCAATAAATTGGTC
>NZ_JAHHPQ010000089.1:0-4748 GCF_024606245.1 Endozoicomonas sp. SESOKO2 | reverse complement strand
TAAAAGCCTTCATGTCGATGCTTTGCCTCAGGGTAGATTGGCAGCCGGGCAATGATAGGGCGTTACAAGACAACCCGATTGACCGGGAACTGATCACTCACATCGCCTCCATAAATCATGGCAAAGGCTTCCCGACGAAGAAGGAGGTAGAAGCCTTTATCTCTATGCTCTGCCTGAGAGAGGGCTGGCAGCCGGGCCTTGATGAAGCCGTTCAAAACAACCCGGTCAACCGGGAACTGCTCATGCGCATTGCTTCCATGCGTCATGACAAAGGCTTCCCGACGAAGGAGCAGGTGGAAGCCTTTATCTCTATGTCCTGTCTGAAAGAGGGCTGGCAGCCGGGCCGGGACGAGGCCGTTAAAGACAAGCCCATCGACTGGGAACTGCTCAGGAACATTGCCTCCATGAACAATGGCAAAGGCTTCCCGACCAGGAAGCAGGTGGAAGCCTTTGTCTCTATGGCCTGCCTGAAAGAGGGTTGGCAGCCGGGCCGGGACGAGGCTGTTAAAGACAAGCCTATCGACAGGGAGCTGTTAGTGCACATTGCTTCCATGAATAATGGCAGAGGCTTCCCGACGAAGAGACAGGTGGAAGTCTTTATGTCTATGTCCTGTCTGAAAGAGGGCTGGAGGAAGGGTTTCGATGAAGCCGTTCAGAACAACCCCATCAACCGGGAGCTGCTCATTTATATTGCCAGCATATGTAATAGTAGAGGCTTCCCGGTGGAGGCGAAGGTAATCGCTTTTGTTCAGTGGTTGCCTGTGAAGAACAAGAAACATTGCCTGAAGATGGCCAGCAGGGTGTTTGCAGCTTCCGGATTGCCTGAACAAAAGGAGTTGGCTGCCAATGAGAGAAGCATCCGTCAATATCTTCCTGATCTTCCAGGGCTATCCACAGAGAGTGACGACGACATCAGTGATGGAGAGGATGAGCTGGAAGAAGACGATGCAATGAATACATTGCCGTTGTTCAGTTCAATCCCCCAAAAGTGGCGTATGACGATTGGGGAGACCCTAAAAGCCCTGGCGTTGTTCTGCTCTGCTCCTCCAAAGTGGCGCATGACCATTGCGGAACTTGAACAATACCTGACCGCTTTCACAGATGACCGCAGTGAAAGAACGCAGGTGCTTTATGCCCTGGCATCGCTGATACCCATGCTCTTCCATCATGGTGGCGCGGGCGCACGCTTATGGCTGGCAAGACATCATGAAAACCAGCAAGACCAGAACGTACTGGCCAGGGCGCTCTCAATTTACGCTCCTCTGGATAACGTTAAGTTTGCCCTGACGCAGCTGCCTGAATCCGAGTGTCTGGATTACATTACACTGTGCAGAAAGCTGAATCCTGCCCCGAACAAACTGCAATGGGTGGCATTGGAGCCACTGAGGCAAAAACTGAATCAGCGATGTTCTCTGACACTGAGTAAAGCCAGGGTGTTGGAGATTCTCTGGTCGCAGCCAGAGGCTAAACGCTCAGGGTACGTAGAAAAGCTCGACAGCTTCTTCGAAACGGTGCCTTCTGTCCGCCAACTGTACTTGATACACCAGACATTCAAGCCGCAAAAAATGCAGGATTTCCTGGAAGCCTGTATTGCCCGGCAGAGCACTCACACCCTCAATGTAAAACAACAGGAGCTGCTACTGGAAGGGCTGCTGCTGGCACACTATTACCTGACTGACCACGAACAGATACCGGATCTATGCTTTTCATCGCAGGAGGCCAGTGCCGATGGCAAAGGAGTCATTATCAACGGTGATGCGCTCATGCCGGGACAAAAGCGGCTGTGGTACTTTATCGTTGCCCTGCTGATTGAGCTTGAACAGGCGCCAGAATATAAGTTTGAAAAGAACCGGCTGACGGTGCTTTCTAACGACAGAAGCATTGTATTGCCAAAACCGGAATTCAGTCTCGTGGGTAACGGTTTTATGATCAAAAACTGGTCGTTGGAACAGCTAAGAACATTTTTCGAGGCCAAAGACTTCACCGAACAGTGGTACAAGCCTCCACAGGATGAGCGGGAACTCTATGTCATCCAGCGAGATGAGAGACTGCCACGCAATAGCGCAAGCGTCCGTGAGACCCATAATGAAAAAGCGAAGCCGCTGGCACCCAGTGCCATTCTCAGCATTATCAAGTCAGGCTTGCCATTAAAACCCGCAGTCTGGGCGTCACTGGAGCACTACGCCAATCTTGGTCAGCTCACCACCCGATTGTGCAGGGCGTTGGCTCCGGTTATTCAACGGCAGGTGGAAGAGGCTCCGGAGAGCTTAAAAAACGCCGTCACCGCAAGACTGACAGAAGGTACAGATGAGGCTGCTGTCAGCCAGAGTTATTTTGCAACGGCGATGGACGCGGTGATAGACGCATTGAATCGTTTTCAGGTGCTGGAGGAAACAGAACTTGAAATGCTGGAACTTTTTCGCCACCAGATGAGTCCAAACCAGCTACTCACTGTGATCAAAAAAATGAGCGATAGGGTTGATTTGGTGACACAGCTCGACTGGTACAAAGCCTATGAGGGTAAAAAGCAAGATTTGCTTGGGCTGAATGAATGGCTATTTGAGGATGACCCACTGGACGAATAGGGAGAGTTTACGTGCCATTACCCCCAATAGATGGATCTACGCCGCCACCTTTGGACGATGGGGCTTCGGTGAGTAATGGTTCTCAAAAAGAGGGCTCTCAAAAAAAAGGCGCTCAAAAACCAAAAAGAAAGCACACCCGGACAGGGCGTCAGGCTGAACCGGCAGCCAGTGCCTCCAATATATTGCAGCATCAACAGGCCTTTGAACCATCTCACATTCCCCCCATAAAGCTACGGCGTGTTGATGAGGGTCTCTGGCGTGTGGTCTCTTCCTTCGCAGTTCAGTCCACACAAGATCCATTGGAAACTGAATCGGTTATAACGGCTGACGAAGAGCCTCAGCCAATGGCTGTAATCGAACCGGAATCAGAAAATCCACCACCCGCCAGTGACAGTATGACCCCTGTCACCGGTGAAATAGAAGATGAAGATTTTGAAGACGCTTCAGAAATCCCTCCTGAAATTCTCTCGGTGTTTTCACCTAAACATCAGGCAGTGTTGAAGAACCACTACAACGATAGCAACCCGGATACAGCCCAGGCTGTGAGAAGCGTGGTCCAAAGTGCCAAAAAACTGCTGAAAACCCTCCGCAGGAGAAAGATCGGATTATCCTACAACAGAAGTAACCCTCCATTTCCCACCCTTTTTGCCAAATTGGAAACATTGAGTGTTATTAAGCAAGCTGAGCTTCTCTCAGCGTTTTTTGCCAAGGCGACGGTCTTCTTTTCGGCGGTCAATACGGATCAAATTAAAAACACCGGCTGTCTCTCAAGCATGTTGAGATGGCCGCGTCATATAGAGCGCTTTGCAAATAAAAATGATCATGAGATTCAAGCTATTGCCGGACATCCATTCCTGAAACAGATTTCTTCTATGCGCAATAACAGAGGCTTCCCGACCATAGGCGAAGTGGATGACTTTATGAACATCGCTTGCCTGAAAAAAGGCTGGCAACCAGGCAACGATGAGGCCGTTCAGGACAACCCCATCGACCGGGAGCTGCTCGTGCACATTTCCTCCATGAATAATGGCAAAGGGTTCCCGACAGAGGAACAAGTGAAAGCCTTCATCACCATGCCCTGCCTGAGAGAAGGCTGGCAACCGGGCAATGATGAAGAGGTTCAAAACAACCCGATTAACCGGAGGCTGCTCAGGCATGTCGCTTCCATGAACAATAGCAGACGTTTTCCGTCAGAGCCTCAGGTGAAAGCCTTCATCACCATTCCTTGCCTGAAAATGGATTGGCAGCCGGGCCTCGACGAGGCGGTTAAAGACAAACCGATCGATTGGGAACTGGTTGCGCATATTGCCTCTATGAACAGTGGCAGAGGCTTCCCTGCGAAGGAGCAGTTAGAAGCCTTCATGAACATGCCTTGCCTGAAAGAGGGCTGGGAACCCGGCCATGACGAAGCCGTTCGTGGCAAACCGATCAACCGGGAACTGCTCATACGCATTTCCTCCATGAATAATGGCAAAGGATTTCCGACAAAAGAGCAAGTGGAGGCGTTTCTTAGCATGCTTTGCCTGAGAGAGGGCTGGCAGCCGGGTAATGACGAGGCCGTTAAAGACAGCCCGATCGACTGGGGGCTAGTGAAGAATATTGCTTCTATGAATAATGGCAAAGGTTTCCCGAAAGAAGCGAAAGTGAAAGCGTTCATCTCTATGATTTGCCTGAGAGAGGGCTGGCGGCCGGACCGCGACAGGGCGGTTAAAGACAATCCGGTCGACCGAAAGCTGCTCATGCATATTACCACCATGCATTGTGGCAGAGACTTCCCGACGCAAGAGCAAGTAAAAGCCTTCATCACCATACCTTGCCTGAAAGAGGGCTGGAAGCCGGGCCTTGATGAGGCTGTTAAAGACAACCCAATCGACTGGGAGCTGATTAAGAACATTGCCTCCATGCATAATGGCAGAGGTTTTCCGACAGGGCCGGAAGTGAAAGCGTTTGTGAGTATGCCTTGTCTTAAAGTGGGCTGGCAGTCGGGCAATGACGAGGCCGTTAAAGGCAATCCGATCGACCGAATGCTGCTAAGGCTCATTGCCTCCATGCATAATGGCAAAGGCTTCCCGGCAGAGTCGGAATTAAAAACCTTCATGACCATGCCCTGCCTGAAAGTGGGTTGGCAGCCGGGCTGCGACGAGGCCGTTAAAGACAGCCCGA
>NZ_JAHHPQ010000088.1:0-1207 GCF_024606245.1 Endozoicomonas sp. SESOKO2 | reverse complement strand
GTGACCAGAAGCTTGGCAACGCGGCAGGCTGAGGCCAGAATTTTGAAAAGCCTGAAGCCTGAGGCCGAAAGCTTGGCAACGCTGTTTGTGGACTCCGTGCTGGAAGACAGTTTGCCAAAAAGAGGGGAATTGATTTCCCGTCTGGAACGCATTGGATACAGTTTTGGTTCAGACGACCCAAGCTACGCACTTGGATTCTGGTTCGGCGACGCTGAAAAATTCCCCGAATATAAAGAGATGGTCGAAAAACACGCAAAACAGGAAGTCAAGATTAATAAAAGTTTTAGTGGTTTTCGTTGGCTGTATTTAATGGGTGAAGAACTAAGGGATCTGGGAAAAGAGATGCCCAATCAAGTAAATAAAGAGCTGTATGAGAAGTTATTTAAAAGGAATATTGCCATTACGAGTTCTTTTTATAGTGCGGGTGCTAAAGGTAAAGTTTATGTTTTCGCGGAAGGTGGGGTGAGGTACGACAATTTTTTCTGGAATTCCGAGCTGCCGCTTTTAAGGGGCTTGCAAAAGAAGGGAAGGGTTTCCGATATTCGGGTAGTTGACCATGTGGTAAATAATCCATCGACTGACCAGCCTTTGGGGCATAGTTTGATCAACGGTGTCAAAATGAAGGCTCGCTATGGCAGCCTGAATGCTGAGTTAAAAAGCAGATTGCCCACCGGACGGGTCTATAAAGACAATGACTTTGTCGATGTGCCGGTGAAGGCCGATCTGGTTGACCGGCTATTGCGGAAAAAAATACCCTTCTATCTGCTGCGCTCAGAACTGAATTTAATGGTGGTAAAAAAGGCTGATGGCTTCAGGGTCAGCCCCTGGGCTGAGGGCGGAACGGAAAAAATAATCAGGGTCGATGATCCGGACGATCCGAAAAAAATCAAAGCGGTTCAGGATTTTATCCTGGCCAATTATCAACGATTTGATCAGCTTCCTGATCAGATCGAGCTGGCCGGTAATAAGATTTTTGCCATTGATGGAAATGACAGGACATCCGTTGCACTGAAAACACAGGATGGTCGATGGCAGTACATAAAACAGCCCGACGGGCTCTATTCATTTGGTGTCAGGATTAATAATAAAGAGACCAGCGATGTTGTCCTGTTCAATTCCGGGCAAACACCCGATGCTCTTTTAAAAGCCGCTGAAGCTGCCAGTTGTGTTCCTGACCGACCATTATCTTGTGATAAAGGCTGTCTGT
>NZ_JAHHPQ010000821.1:0-1402 GCF_024606245.1 Endozoicomonas sp. SESOKO2 | reverse complement strand
GAGTATGACTTACATGTCATCCGATAATTGGAAACCCTCTGCCTCAATCACGACGCTTCAGGAAAGGGCTCGGTTGTTTGCCAGAATCCGACAATACTTAGATGGGCAGCAAGTAATGGAAGTGGATACACCCATGCTTTCTGCCAACGCGACTGTGGATCTTCATATCGACAGTTTTATCACTACCTTTCGACCTATCGGAGCGGGTAGTGAACAATCCTGTTACCTTCATACATCGCCCGAGTTTCCTATGAAAAGGCTTCTGGCTGCCGGCAGTGGTGATATCTATTCTCTGGGTCGAGTATTCCGTAATGGTGAAGCGGGTGGGCGGCACAATCCTGAATTCACTATGCTTGAATATTACCGGCTTGGCATGGATCAGCATCAATTAATGGATGACATGACATTACTGTTGTCGTCAGTCACAGCCTTTAAAGAGGTAAAAAGAGTCAGTTATGGGAAAGTCTTTCAGGAAAAACTGGGGCTGAATCCTCACGGCGCATCGGATGAAGTGCTTTCTGCTCTGGTTCAAAAACACGTAGATAAGGGACTGTCAGGTCTGGGAAGAAATGACTGCCTTGATCTGTTGTTTTCAAATAGGATTGAGCCTGAGCTGGGCCTCGGCAGGGCCGGTGAGCTTAATGGCGTTTACGTCTACGACTACCCAGCCAGTATGGCCGCCCTGGCCCGGCTTCATACGAATGATCAAGGTGATCAGGTGGCTGCGCGATTCGAGCTTTTTACTAACGGTGTTGAACTGGCCAATGGTTACCATGAACTGACCCATGCCGAAGAGCAGCAAACGCGTTTCCGGACAGAGCAAATTAAACGCAAAGAACAGGGTAAACCTGTTTACCCCTACGATCATCGTTTTATTGAAAGCCTGAGGTCAGGTATGCCCGATTGCGCCGGCGTTGCCATAGGACTTGATCGTCTCCTGATGTTAATGCTGAACAAAAAGAAGATTGCGGATGTCGTTGCGTTCGATTTTTTCAGGGCCTGAACAAGCAGCTCGTAAGGTAAGATTACAAACGTCATTCGACGCTGGAATCATTGTGTATTTATATGACCAGCAATGAGTATTAGGTATTAATCCCCTATTGTAATAGTAGGTTTCGGACGTATAATTCGATCCACTTCTTCGGCGCAACATTCCATTGTTAACAGGCAGCAGTGCAGTCAATAAAATATTGATTGACAGTTTGGTTTAGCGATGTAAAATGCGCCGCCGCTGAACAAGAAAAGCAACGCTGATTAAGTATGGGCGTCTGCCAGTTTAGCGAGTTGAAAAGTGGCTTTAACTCTCTGGTAGAGACAGCGCTTGACAACGACCGGCGCCAAGGTAAGATGAGCGCCTCGCTGAACGGCACTGACTGCTGCTTCAGCCGGTTAAAACCTTCTC
>NZ_JAHHPQ010000820.1:0-1043 GCF_024606245.1 Endozoicomonas sp. SESOKO2 | reverse complement strand
GACCCAGACGTTGCAGTTCAGGGGGCTGATCGCCCGAAGCGATAAGACGCATGAATGTGCGCCCTTCTACTTCAATTTTTCCTACCTCAATGGTGGCAAGGGGAACATAGTGTTCACTTGAGCCGAGGTTTCCTGCTCTGTTATTGGCCACTTCCAGCAAATCAGCCAGTTGCAAGGGGTTGGCGATTTTCGTTGATGGTTCTAATCCTTTGATGCCGAGCGATTGCCATTGATTACGAATATCCTCAATGGTATTCCGATCGGTCATTCCGCCTCTGACTTCGATGACCAGTTCCGTTTCTTCAAGATTATGGGTGAATCTGAAAACGCCCTCATCACCGGCCTTCAGGACTTTGGTGTATTTCTGAGCAACGTTATTCTCGTCTGTCTCAAACAGATCAACACTGGAAACCTTGGCAGGAGTATTATAAAAAGCGTCTGCAAAGCTCAAAGAATTATAGAGACAGACTTCATCTTCCCCAGGCTCATAAGGGTAAGTGGTTGTAAAGGATTTGGGGATTGGCTGTTCATCAGGACCTAAGGTGGGCCGAATCATGACTTCACTATGGGTAAGCTCCGCATGTCCATTGCCCAGAATATCGGCAGATTTTATCTGCAGTTTGCGATCAGCCAGTGCCTGTGTGCTAATAATCGAAGAGCTGATGGCAACGGTCACTGCAAGGCTTAATGCATTAGGGCGAGCTTTTGTCATTCTACTACCTCTGAGCTGAGTACTTTTATTACCGAGAAAAGTCATTTCCACATCAGGCGAGGAAGTAACTTTCAATCGCTCATGACTGCCAATCGCTCACGGCTGTCAATCGCTCACGGCTGTCAATCGCTCACGGCTGCCAATCACTCACGGCTGTTTCGGTAAGCTGTTAAGAGAATTTTTAAGTACCCAAAACATTTAGCAGTTAAATGGAGAGCTGCAAGTTCGAGAGGCTAAATATCTAAATTTTGGCCAGGGAGTCAGTTAAGAGATCAGAGCGATTTCCAGGTCGTTTTTACCTGCTATCTGATGGGTAAGGTCTGATGGGGGG
>NZ_JAHHPQ010000819.1:0-2475 GCF_024606245.1 Endozoicomonas sp. SESOKO2 | reverse complement strand
TTCAAAGAACGATAATAAAGACCGGTGAGTTTGCTGCTTCAGGAAATCAAGAAGAGTGAGCCGAGGGCATAAAAGGTGATGATGCACATTGAGATCACGCAAAAAATTCAGCAGATCATCGAGACACAGCCTACCGACTCGGCCATTTCAAAGAGGAGCCAGTATTGGCAATACAGATCATCAATGAACGTATAATCATAATGCCATTCTGGCGTCATATGCCGGTTATTGGCTGTATCTCATACCAGACAGTGCTGTATGTCCAGTTATTTGAGTTGGGAGTCAGGTAGTCCGATCACTATTCTGAGGATGTGAAGTAAACAACTTTCTTATTAATGACTGATTGCTAAATTCTGGTCACGGTGCTAAAAATAGCACCACAGTACTGCATATAACAATCATCATAACAATAATAAGGAAAGAAGATGAGGCGGAAAATTCTATCTGCTGCTGTGGCTGCAGCCGTATCTTTTGGTGCTCAGGCCGAGCAACCCTTTAGTGACTTTTATGTGTTCGGTGACAGTTTGCTGGATACAGGCAACTTCTCTTATGCGACAAATGATGGCGGAGTCATAGCTACTGAATTGCTGGCTAAGGCCTTGGGATTGAATATTGATATTCTTGCCAACGGCGGTAACAACTATGCAGTTGGTGGCTATCAAACCGCCGATGTTCTGGACTCCATAGTTGGAGGTGTAGCCCTTCAGGATCCTGCAAACACCGTTACGACCCGAGGGGGGAATTTCAATTCTTACTTGATTGATAACCCTTCAGCTTCTGGAAATGCACTCTACTTTCTCGATGGTGGGGGGAATGATTTAGCTGGAACATGGTCGAGTGCGCCCGATCAAGCGGCAGCGATTCAGGCATCAGCCCAGAATATGGCTACAGCAGTGGGTGCTCTGAGTAATGCTGGTGCCAACTATATCATGTTGGCAAATTTGCCTGATATGGGGCGGATTCCCCTCACTCAACTGGCTGCTCTGGCTGACCCGAATGATGCCGTTGTGGCAAGTACTGCTGCTGCCGGTTACAACCAGGCGCTTGAAATTTTTGTCAACCAAACCGGTGCCAATGTGATACCGGTAGATTTTCAGGGTTTTATAGATCTTATTATCAGGGATGCTGATCAATTTGGCTTTGCCTCAGGCGTGGATGCAGCTGTTACCGGCGCTGCAATCGATCAGGTGTATACCTGTTATGACAATGGTTTGGCGGGCAGTACTGGTCCTTCAACCTCATGTTTCGAGCATCCGGTCTATGGAGTTGATGGCACTGCTCCGGACCCTGACAGCCTGATTTTTAATGATTTTTTGCACCCCACCGGTAAAACCCATGCTCTGGCTGCAGATTACATCGCGGATATCATCATAGCCCCCAGGAAAGTGGGATTGCTACCACAGATGGGGCTCAGTGCAGCTCGCAGTCAATTCAGTGCAGTCGCCAATGAAATGCGTCAGTCCCGCTGGAAGGATGTAAAAAGTGGTTGGTTTATCAGTGGCGCTTCGGGGAGCAGTGAGCTGGATGGCGGCTTAAGTCCCGAAGATGATCGTTACTCATCCACAGTGGGATTGATCAAAAGCCTGGATGACAATCATTTTTTGGGTGTTGCTCTTACTCTGGGGCAGAATGAGCTGGATGTCGATGATTCATCGTTTGAGGCAAACAATTATGGTCTGAATATTCTTTATGGTTATCGTGAAGGTGCCTGGTTTGTGGAAGGTGCACTGGGTTATACCAATATGGATTATTCTGACCTTGCGCGGGGCTTCACCATGGGTTCGCAAACTTACACTGCCAAGGGTGATACCGACGGTTATGCTTTGGGGCTGGATCTTCTGGCTGGCTACAATCTGCTGGATCAATCGGCGAGGTTTGTTTTTGGCCCCGTTCTGGGATTACAAACCATTTATGCTTCTGTTAACGGTTATACCGAGAGTGGCGGCGAAATTTCCAATTACGACTGGGGGAATCAATCCACAGAAAGTATGCAGTTGCGTGCTGGTTTTATGGGGAGTATGCAGCTCACGGAAACCATTGTCATTGACGCCGAAATGTATCATACAGATGAGCAGGAAGGTGGCTTTGAGAGCATTAATGTCACTAATACCAATTTGAATTTTGGGCAGTACCACCTACCCGGAGCCTATGTGGATGAAGGCGGCTTCGTTACCGCTAATCTGGGCGCCGCTATGGATTTGGGTGATGGCAAGTTGCGCCTGAGTTATAACTATAGCGATCAGGCTGATGGCTCCGAGCAGGTCAGTTTGACGTATTCAGCCGCTTTCTGAGGTGGATAATAAAAAAGGCCGGTTCGGCATACACCAATCCGGCCTTTTTTTGTGCTGACTGACTTGCTTTACAGACGCGTCCAGCATCACCTGATCTCATGCAGGCTTACAGGATCATGGCAACAGATCTTTGTTATTCACTGGGAAAGCCATTGATTCCCTGAATCGTGTCAATTCTTTGAAG
>NZ_JAHHPQ010000818.1:0-5236 GCF_024606245.1 Endozoicomonas sp. SESOKO2 | reverse complement strand
TGGTGATACACACCAAGAGATACTGGCAACAAGACGGGAAATGCGAGAGTACCAGAAGGAAAATCGGTTGCGCTTTGCACAGCGTGACCGTGAACTCTCAGAAATTAAAGCTACGATTGCTGCGCTTACTGAAGCCACCCATGCAGGCTTTAAACGTAGCGACGAAAAAATAGACCAGCTAGAATTACTCATCCGTCAACGCCTCCCCAACAACTAACACGCCACCTAATAATAAAATCCAGTGGATTGCCTGTCGGCAACCACTGACTTAAAGGGTTAGGTGTCTCTGTGCCGTCACTGTCTGGATTAACGCACAAGAAATAATCATAGGGTGAACGCATGAACCACGATAAAGACAAAGACGATACCTGGAATGCCATCAGCCGCATAGAGGTCAGTGTCAAAAACTCACAGGACGATATCAGGAAGCTGTACCTGCACAGCGTACGGCAGGAAGTAGCTGTTGAGTCAAATCAACCATCTTCAGCGCCGATGGCCGTCATCTGGTGACCGCCAGTGAAGATAAGACAGCAAAAATCCATGACCAGCAGACCAATGGGTCATGGCAACACAAAACCACCATTCAACACGATGGGGCGGTCAGATCAGCCACCTTCTGTGCCGATAGCCGCCATGTGGTGACCGCCAGCCATGACAACACGGCGAAAATCTATGGCCTGCTGGCCGATGGATCATGGGTAGAAAAAGCCACCATTTCTCACAAAGATTTGATCGAGTCAGTCACCTTCAGCGCCGATGGTTGCCTTGTGGTGACCGCCAGTTACGACAGTATGGCAAAAATTTATGGTCTGGGGGCCGATGGATCATGGCTGGAAAAAGCCACCATTCAACACAAGAAAGCAGTCCGGTCAGCCAACTTCAGCGCCGATGGCCAATTCGTGGTGACCACCAGTGAGGATGAAACGGCGAGAATCACTGAACTATGGAGCGGCGATTGAGGGTCGAACAGAACTCTTCTTTTTCATAGTGTCACCGAACTCAATGTTTTGAACTTTCATTAAAAAAACGACTCTAACAGACCGAATCAATTTCGAATGTCCTTTCTGACCGAGGATTAATAGTGACTTTCGCCCACTGCAGGAACCAGGCATGAACCCTCCGAACATCAATTACAACAATGATGGTTCACTCTCACCAACACTCAAGCAGCCTCGATTGAATGAAACCGCATCGGGTGTCAGTGCAGGCAGGGAGGTGAGTGTACAGGACAATATTGAACCTGCATTCTTCCATTTGCCCGAAGAGATACATGCCAGGATTATTCACCTTTTGGATTTTCGAGAGGTTACCCGTTTAGCAAAGGTCTGCAAATATCTTCACGATCTTGTTAAAAATGATAAAGCTCTGGAAAGAGCATGGTTTCGTCGGTTTCCTTCACCACACCAATATCAACTAAAGACCATCATTACTTCAAAAGATGATCAACAACTCCGTGATTGGTTGACACCGTTTGCCAATACGGACACTGTCGAGTCACTCATAAAAAAACGTGATAATGCATATTTTCCTGCTCTGATCCTTTTCACCAAAAGCAAAATGATGTCTCAGTGTGAACTATTTAAACTGGAGACAAAAGCCAAAATCACCCATCGTGAAGAAGTCAATACAGCCACCTTTAGCGCCGATAGCCGCCATGTGGTGACTACCAGTCTGGGTAATACGGTGAAAATCTGTGGTCAGAAAGCCAATGGATCGTGGGAAACAAAAGGCATCATCACCCATGCTGGCTGGCTCAGATCGGCCACCTTTAGTGCCGATAGCCGCCAGCTGGTGACAGCCAGCCGTGATCACACAGCGAAAATCTGTAGTCTGCAGGACGATGGAACATGGGAAGAAAAAGCCACCATTTTTCATACTTGTTTTGTCAACTCAGCCATCTTCAGCGCCGATGACCGCCATGTGGCGACCGCCAGCCATGACTACACAGCGAAAATCTGTAGTCAGGGGGACAATGGATTATGGGAGGTAAAGGCCACTATTCAACACAGTAATGGGGTCAGGTCAGCCATCTTTAGCGCCGATAGCCGTCATGTGGTGACTGCCAGTGATGATAAGACGGCAAAAATCTATAGCCTTATGAGCGATGGTTCATGGGAAGAAAAAGCCACCATTAACCATGAGGGTAGGGTCTTATCAGCCACCTTCAGCGCCGATAGCCGATTCGTGGTAACCGCCAGTGAAGACAGCACGGCGAAAATCTATGACCTGCAGGCTGATGAATCATGGAGAGAAATAGCGACGATTTCCCATGATGATGTGGTCTACTCAGCCAACTTCAGTGCCGATGGCCGTCATCTGGTGACCGCCAGTGAAGATAACACGGCAAAGATCCATGAGGAGACCAATGGGTCATGGGAAGAAAAAGCCACCATTAACCATGAGGGCTGGGTTCTATCAGCCACCTTCAGCGACGATGGCCGCCATGTGGTGACCGTCAGCGTTGACAAAACGGCGAAAATCTACGGCCTGCTGACCGATGGATCATGGGTAGAAAAAGCCACTATTGCTCACAAAGATTTGATCCGATCAGCCACCTTCAGCACCGATGGTTGCCTTGTGGTGACCGCCAGTCGCGACAAAACGGCAAAAATTTATGGTCTGGGGGCCAATGGATCATGGCTGGAAAAAGCCACCATTCGACACAAGAAAGCAGTCCGAGCAGCCACTTTCAGCGCCGATAGCCGATTCGTGATGACCGGCAGTGAGGATAAGACGGCAAGAATCACTGAACTATGGAAGTAAGATTGATGATCAGATGAGCGTATAACCGACTAAAACAACCTGCAATTAAGCGTGTTTTGATGATAGCCGATTTAAAAACAGCCTTATGTTGAGAACCTGACTACAACTTTTGCAGCGAGCTCTCAATGAAAAAGTTCTTTCTGTTATTTCCCCGGATCAGCCCTGTTTTTGCTTAGTTTTACTGACCTTATTGTTATGAACTTTCATTTTTAAACCAGTTCTAAATTTCGAACGTGCTTTCTGACTGAAGGTAAATACTGACTTTGCAGCTTTGAGGGAACAGACATGCAAACTACAAACAGCAATTCCAGAATTGACGGTCCACTCACGGGTACACGTAAGAAACCACGATTGGAGGAAGCACCAACAGGTGTCAGTGTGGGCATGGACGTTACTATACAGAACAAAATTAAACCTACATTCTTACATTTGCCCGAAGAAATACATGCCAAAATTATTCGCAATCTGGATTTTCGAGAGGTTACCCGTTTAGCCAGGGTCTGCAAATATCTTCGCGATCTTGTCAAAAACAATAACGCTCGGGAAAGAGCATGGTATCGCCGGTTTCCTTCACCATGCCAATATCAACTAAAGACCATCGCTATGACAAAAAACAGGCAACAACTCCGTGGTTGGTTGAAGCCGTTTGCGAGTAGGGATACTGTCGAGTCACTCCTGGAACAACGAAAATGTAATTATTTTCCAGCCCTGCTCCTTTTCACCAACAGTAAGCTGATGTCTCAATGTGAAACATTCAAGTTAGTGAAAAAAGCCAGAATGTCTCAAAAGCGCCACATCACCAAAGCCACCTTCAGCACCGATAGCTGCCACGTACTGACCCGCAATATGGGTCGAGAAGTGAAAATCTATGGCCAGAAGACCGGTGGATCATGGGAAGAAAAAACCACTATTTCCCATGACAAATACATCTCATCAGCCACCTTCAGTCCCGATAACCGTCATGTATTGACGGCCTGTTATGCTGGCAAAGCGAAAATTTGTGAGCTGGGGGACGATGGATCATGGGAAGTAAAAACCGCCATTTCCCATCGTTATTTGCTCAGGTCGGCTAATTTCAGTGCTGATGGCGACCATGTTGTGACCGCCAGTGACGATGGGGTGAAAATCTATGGCCATGAGACCGGTGGATCATGGGAAGAAAAAGCCACTGTTCACCATGATTGTTCGGTCTACTCGGCCAGCTTAAGCTCCGACGGTCGTCATCTGTTGGTCATCGATCGTAATCATACTGCGACCATCTACGTTCAGGAGGACGATGAATCATGGACAGTAAAAGACACCTTTACCCATGGGGATACTATCACCTCTGCCGCTTTCAGCAACAATGGCCGCCATCTGGTCACCGCCAGTAAAGACGGTACGGTAAAAATCTGCGATCTGCAGGACGATGAATCATGGAAAGAAATAGCCACGATTTCTCATGGTGATCCGGTCAACTCAGCCGAATTCAGCGCCGATAGCCTCCGTGTGTTGACCGCCAGTAGTAGTAACATGGCAAAAATCTATGGACAGAAGGCCCCTGGATCATGGGTAAAAGAAGCCACCATTGCACACAAGGAGATAGTCAACTCAGCCCACTTTAGCGCCGATGGTCGCCATGTGGTGACCGCCAGCAGAGATAACAAGGCGAAAATCTACGGCCAGAAGGCCCCCGGACTATGGGTAAAAAAAGCCACCATTACCCACAAAGGTTGGGTCCGGTCAGCCACCTTCAGCGCCGATGGTTGCCATGTGTTGACCGTCGGTCTCGACAAAACGGTGAAAATTTATGGCCTTGGACCCGATGGGTCATGGGTAAAAAAAGCCGTTATTCGGCGCGAGCATGACATCGAATTAGCCACCATCAGCGCCGATGGCCGACAGGTGTTGACCGTCGATCAATTTAACGAGCTGAGAATCACTGAACTACGGAGGAAAGATTGATGCAGGGCCCTGTTGCCCGGGAGCCTGACCTGAATTTATGAACTTTCATACTAAATCCGGCTCTAACCTTTCAACGCATTTTAAATGCCCCCTCAAAACAAGGATAAATTCTGACTCGGAGCCATGGAGAAACAGGTATGCACTCTACAAAAAGCATTGGCAGCACTGGCGACATTAACGCTTCACCCTTGCCAACACCTAAGCGACCTCAATTGGAAGAGGCACCGACGGGTGTTAGTGCAGGCAGGGAGGTTGCTGTACATGAAAAAAATAAACCTTCATTCCTCAATTTGCCCTACATAGCACAGTCCATGATTATTCGCTGTTTGAGTTTTCGAGAGATTACCGCTTTAGCAAAGGTGTGCAAACATCTACACGAGCTTGTAAAAAATGATAAAACGCTGGAAAAAGCATGGTATCGCCGGTTTCCTTCACCACACCAATATCAACTAAAGACCATTTTTACGGCAAAAGATAATCAACAACTCAGTGATTGGTTGAGGTCGTTCGCCAATGCGGACACTGCCAG
>NZ_JAHHPQ010000817.1:0-1715 GCF_024606245.1 Endozoicomonas sp. SESOKO2 | reverse complement strand
GATGACACGACGTACCTCGGGCATTCTTGCACACCGCCCCGCACTCCCACTCCCGGCCATCCTCCCCGACTAGTGTCTCGTCACAGATTTGTTGGCAGTTATCTTTGGCCTGTATTGCGCCGGACTGTGAAAGGTGAGCCTGGCTCTGACTCGATTGGGATGATTCAGCGGTGGTTTGTTGTGTTTCTGAATGGTCAAGCAATATGGAAATTCCGATTTCTTCGAAAAGACTCTGAAATATTTGATCAGTGACGTATGGGGATTGCATGGAAGAGAGATCAAACCATGTTTCGAAAGGCGGGTTTTGCAGTAAATTTGTGGTGCTTGGAGGATCACAATACACCATGCAACGAAGGCAGCACCCATAAGCCAAATGAGAGCATGAGCTTTGTCCGGATGTTGCTTCTGTCTGGATGGTCGAATTTTCTTCAGAATTCACCGGCCTTTCAGATCGTTCTCCGCTATCGGATGGTGGCCGGAATTGACAAATGCCACTGCAAGGATAGGCGAAACAATTTAAGCCTAAAGTATGCGATTTTTTTTGAGGGCCTCCGTTACCGTCGCTATAGTCAACATTCAGTGGACTGGTGAGAGAGCCTGTTTGATGAGAGGAAGCTTCTGTTTTTTCCTGAACGGATGATTCTGAAGGCTGGCCTTGTTGTTGCCTATGTTCAGAGCCAAACATCCTGATGATGGCCGCAAGTGAGCGATCCCCCTGTGTCAGCATAGATGTTACTTCCTGCTGTTCAATAGGGTTAAACAGTGTTGAATCCGGGCTCGAATAAGGGATGGCGCTTATAGGAACATTCTTGGCGATCAGGATCAATTCAAAAGCGGCCAGCAGGCAAGTGGCATATGGCCACTGCCATGAAGTCGATTCAATGATAGATATTTTTGCTCCATAACGGCCAATCCCGGATCGTTTGTTATCAAACAGCGAGCCCGGTCCTGCATAGCCGTTTGCGTCGGCCATGTCTGAAAATGTATTCAGGTGACGCTTCATAGAAAAGCTCTGGTTTGGAAAACCTGTTTTCTCTCCAAACTCAACAATAAAAGGTTCTGTCAACGTTTCGGCCTGGCAAACAGCAGACAACAAAAATACCAGCAGTGCCGCAATGAGTGAGTGTTTAATAATTCCATCCTTGCTTTCTGGTTCACAGAGAGGAAGGATAGATCAAGAAAACCTCGAGAAAGGGCGGATGTCAGATCAGGGACTGATGTCATCGATCTGGTCCAAATCAGCAGGCTTGCGTTTTCGATGTATTTTCTTGTGATCCCACAGGGATTTAGCATTCTTATAAATCATCCCGCAGGGCCGTTTTTGACCATCCTCCCCGATCACGGTCGCATCACAGACCTGCTGCCCGGTGTGCTTTCTGCTTTTGTGATTCCACAGGACATGAATATTCTTGCAAACCTTTCCGCATGGCCGCTGCTGGCCATCCTCCCCCACCACTGTTACGTCACAGGTTTTTTGCCCGTTGTGACATTGGGCTCTGTGAGCCGACAGAACTGCAGCATTGCTACAAACCTTCCCGCATGGCCGCTGTCGGCCACCTTCCCCGACCACTGTGACCTGACATTTTTTTTCCCCGGTGTGGTCTTTTAGTTTATGGTGCAACAAGGAATTAACATTCTTGCAGACCTTCCCGCATGGCCGCTGTTGTCCATCCTCCCCGACCACAGCTACGTCACAGTTTTTTTTCCCGCTGTGG
>NZ_JAHHPQ010000816.1:0-1957 GCF_024606245.1 Endozoicomonas sp. SESOKO2 | reverse complement strand
TAATATCTTCAGGTGTTGGGCGGCTCATCGGGTCTTCACCGGGGTAGGCAGAGGCTCTCATGGCTGTCCGTGTGCCACCGGGATTAATGGTGTTGACTCTTACCTGGCTGAGGCCGTCTTCTTCATCTGCCATCACCTGCATCAGGCCTTCGGTAGCAAATTTTGAGATGCTATAGGCTCCCCAGTGAGCGCGTCCTTTATGACCAACGCTGGAGGAAGTGAAGGCAATGGAACCGGATTCAGCGTTGCGAAGCAGAGGGAGCAGTTCTCTTGACAGCAGGAAGGGGGCAGTCAAATTAACGTGCATGACTTCATTCCATTTATCCAGTTCAAATTGTGCAATGGTTTTCAGTTCGCCCAGCAGGCCTGCATTGTGCAGGAGCCCATCCAGTCTGCCAAATTCTTTATCCAGAGTTTCCGCCAGGTTCGCATAGTCCTGTTCTGAAGCTCCGGCGAGGTTCATGGGATAAATGGCCGCCTGGGGCCAGCCATTTTCTTCAATCTCGTCATAGACCTCTTCAAGCTTGCTGATGGTTCTGCCCAGCAAGATGACGGTAGCGCCGTGGCGTGCAAAGGTCAGTGCTGCCGTTCGGCCAATACCACTGCCAGCACCAGTGATCAGGATAATTTTGTCCCGGAGGAGGTTGTCGGGTGCAGTATATTTAAACATGTGTTGCTCTCCGTGGTAGCTGCCACTTGTACTTTTCCAGCAGCGGAAGAATCTCTTCTGCGGATGAGACGTTGTAATCAGCGTGCCACTGATCCGGCGTATCTTTGGGACTGATAAAACCATAGAGTGCGGCAATAGTCACCATGTCTGCATTTCTGCCAGCCTCAATGTCGCGCCAATGATCACCCACATAAATGCACTTTGCCGGATTAGCGTCCGTCTGCTGGCAGGCCAGTAGCAGAGCTTCGGGGTTGGGCTTGGTCAGTCTGACATGGTCTGGACAGATCAATGTTTTTGACCGGTGGCTCAGGTTAGCCTGAGCCAGTAAAATTTTTGCGTAAACTGAAGGTTTATTGGTGACGACCCCCCAGGGAATGGCTCTTTCATCCAGAGCATCAAGCAGTGTTGGCAGTCCGCCGTACAGTTTTGCTGCTTTTTCCCTACGATCATTGCTGATGTAGTCATTATATTCATCAAGAAGCCTGTTCCTGAGGCTTTCTACCTTCGGGTCTGATGGCTCCAGACCGTATGCGAGTTGAACCAGCTTTCTCGAGCCTTCCGAAACATAGCTTCGAATGAGCTCGCCATCCATTGCTGGCAGATGATCATCTGCCAGCATTTTGTTGACGGTAAAAATGAAGTCTTCCGAAGTGTCCAGCAGAGTGCCGTCCAGATCAAAAAAAATACCTTCAATGGTGTTCGGTTGACTCATCAAGATTCTCATTGGGCCTCTGGCTTGCTGCCATAAATCAGGTAATTAACGTCAGTGTCCGACTTCTTAAGTGAGTAGACACCGGTAAACGGGTTGAAAATCATACCTGTCATGTCGTTTACTTCCAGATCGCTCTGGCGCATCCAGCCGCAGAGCTCATGAGGTTTAATGAATTTACTGTGTTCATGGGTACCCTTGGGAAGCATTTTAAGAACGTACTCGGCCCCGACGATGGCAAACAACCAGGATTTGGCATTGCGGTTTATCGTAGCAAAGAAGATCTGTCCGCCGGGTTTGAGCAGCTTTTCACAAGCACGAATGACGGACGCCGGTTCAGGAACGTGTTCGAGCATTTCGAGACAGGTAACCACATCGAAGGTGCCGGGTATTTCTTCTGCCAGTTCTTCCACCGGAATCTTGCGGTAGTTGACCTCAACTTCGCTTTCCATACTGTGTAAGCGAGCTACGGAAAGTGGTGCATCGCCCATGTCGATGCCGGTAACATCCGCACCGCGAAGCGCCATTGATTCGCTGAGAATGCCTCCGCCACAGCCAACGTCCAGTACTTTTTTTCC
>NZ_JAHHPQ010000815.1:0-14096 GCF_024606245.1 Endozoicomonas sp. SESOKO2 | reverse complement strand
CTGGTTATTTTTGGCCTCATCCGGATGGGTTCAGTCAACCTGTCCCGTATTGCCCAAACTATGGGGCACGGTAACGGGATCGACTCCGGGCGTTAACGTCTCAAGCGCTTCTTCGCCTGGAAGTTCAAAATCAACATCATGATGGTCGCTAATCAGGAGGTCGTCATTCCCGCGAAGGAACTTCCACACAGACCGACAGGTTCTTTTGATCTGATCCAAATTCAGAAAGCGGCGGACCGGGAAACACTCAATGGCGAGAAAAACGATAAAAATCGGGTAAGGACTGGTCTTTCTCCAGCCCTCCACCCGTGTCGGGTAGCATTGCCCATCAATCATGACACCAGCACGGAGATAGCGACCAATCCGTTTATGTTCCATCCAGTAGGCTTGGCGCACTGAGGGCCAATACTGTTTAGCAAAGTCAGGGTCAACAGGAAATCAAAACAAATTCAGCGAAGTCATCCCGGGTTATTCCTTGCACTCATTTGCTGTGTGGCGGTAATAAGTCGACACAACAGGTCAACACAAACAAAGCAATGGTTTACACGCCGAATGTTGAGCATCTATATCAAAAAGTTTTGATATACATTGTGCTGCTTGCTAGACTTGCGCCTTAGATAGACGGAGTAGAATTCTTCTGGTCGTCTGCCAGAAGTCAACGGTGCAGCGGTAAGGAGTTTTGCGTGTCAGAATCAGGATCAGTCGAACAGCTTGCCGCACTGGGAAAAGCGTATGGCGATGTACTGAGGCTAGAGATCCTGAGAGTACTAAGCACAGACTCTTTCGGGGTGCTTGAACTCAGCAGCCTCTTCGATATGCGTCAGCCTGCCATGAGTCACCATCTCAAGGTTCTCTCTCAGGCTGGACTTGTGAGTACCCGCAAGGAAGGTAATACCGTTTTTTACCGTCGGGCTCTGCCCCCACAGGAAAGGATCAGCAGTGATGTCATGCGCTCCCTTTTTTCAGCGGTCGACACTCTGTCGTTGTCGTCTTCCCTGACCCGACGCCTGTTGAAGGTCAGAGGTCAGAGAGCTGAACAATCCATGGCATTTTTTGCCCGCAATGTGAATCAGTTTCGACAGCATCAGGAACTCATTGCTGATCATGACCTCTATGCCCGATGTGTGGCTGACGTTCTGGAAAAAACGGAATTGCCCGACCATCAGCAAGTGATGGAGCTGGGGCCGGGAGAGGGCGATTTCCTGGCAACGCTGAGTGAGCGTTTTCAGCGAGTCTATGCTGTGGACAATTCCGGAGAAATGCTGGCCATCAGTCAACAAAGGGTAAAAGAGCGAAACCTGAATAACATCCAGTTTATTCATGGAGAAATAGAAGCCCTTAGTGCTCTGGAGGGTCAGTTTGACTGCATAGTGGCTAATATGGTGTTACACCATGTAGCCACCCCTTCCGGTATCTTCACCTGGGTTTCAAGACTGTTGAAGCCGGGTGGCAGTATGCTGGTCAGTGAACTCAGCAGTCACAATCAGGATTGGGTACGGGAATCCTGTGGCGATTTGTGGCTTGGATTCAGTGTCGAAGACCTTGATGGCTGGGCACAGGATGCAAGTCTGGAAATAGGTGAGTCCCAGTATCTGGGGCTGCGTAATGGTTTTCAGATTCAGGTCAGGCGGTTTTTCAGACCCCTGGACTGAATAGTTTTAAGAGGCGAAAAACGACGATGGCAGATTACACGCTATTCACTTCCGAGTCGGTTTCCGAAGGTCATCCGGACAAGATTGCCGACCAGATTTCCGACGCTATTCTGGATGCCATCCTCAAGGATGACCCGGAAGCCCGTGTCGCGGTTGAAACCATGGTAAAAACCGGCATGGTGATCGTAGCGGGTGAAGTGCGTACAGACACTTATGTTGATATCGAAGAACTGGTTCGCAAAGTGGTCACTGACATTGGTTATAACCATGGTGACCTGGGATTTGATGGTGATTGCGTGGCCGTTATGAATGCTATTGGCAAGCAGTCTCCGGATATCGCTGTCGGAGTTGATGAAACAGACGAGCATGAACAGGGCGCGGGTGACCAGGGCCTGATGTTTGGTTACGCTACCAATGAAACACCGGTACTGATGCCTGCTCCTGTCTACTATTCTCACGAGCTGGTTAAGCGTCAGGCCGAGCTGCGTAAAAATGGTACTCTGCCCTGGTTGCGTCCGGATGCCAAAAGCCAGGTCACGATGCGTTACGACAGCGAAGGCAAAGTGCAGAGTGTGGATGCCGTGGTTCTCTCAACACAGCACCATCCTGACATCTCTCAGGAAGAGCTGCAAAAAGAAATTCTGGAAAAAGTCATCAAGCCGGTTCTGCCTGCACAATGGCTTCATGAAGACACCCGTTACCACATCAACCCAACCGGTATTTTCGTGATTGGTGGCCCAGTGGGTGACTGTGGTCTAACGGGGCGCAAAATCATTGTAGATACTTACGGTGGTATGGCTCGTCACGGTGGCGGAGCCTTCTCCGGCAAGGATCCTTCAAAGGTTGACCGTTCCGCTGCTTACGCAGGTCGCTACGTGGCCAAAAACGTCGTGGCTGCCGGTCTGGCTGACAAGTGCGAGATTCAGGTGTCTTATGCGATTGGTGTCGCGGAGCCAACGTCTATCGCTATTGATACTTTCGGCACTGGCAAGATTGCTGATGCCAGAATTGAAGAGCTGGTTCATGAGTATTTCGATCTGCGTCCGAAAGGTCTGATCGACATGCTGGATCTGAAGCGTCCAATTTATCAGGCTACTGCAGCATACGGTCACTTCGGTCGTGAAGAGGAAGCATTTTCCTGGGAACGCACCGATAAGGCTGACATCCTGAGAGCCGCGGCGGGTCTGTAATCAGTAAAACTCTGCTGAGGGGCTGCTTTAAGCAGCCCTCGTGAGACCTGTTCAATTCTGTTATACCTTCCTTCCAACTCTGTTGATCAATGATATTTCAATGGAGTTTTTTTTGCCCTGCGTCAACGCCTGAAAACCCTGTTGGTTGACGTCATATCTGGCCAAGAGTACGTACCGGGTGTGATTTTTTTGTGCTATTGTCCATGCCAATTCTACCCCTTGGCACTGCTGTCTCTTCCTGACAGCAGTCGAACTTTATTGAACCCGTGCGTAGGGAGAGACCCTGATGAACGTATTGAAAATGACCGACCTGAATCTGACTGGCAAACGGGTCCTGATCCGTGAAGACCTCAATGTTCCAGTCAAAGACGGCAAAGTCACCAGCGATGCACGAATCCTCGCTTCTCTGCCCACCATTAAGCGCGCTCTGGAATCAGGTGCCAAAGTCATGGCAACCTCACATCTGGGTCGCCCGACTGAAGGTGAGTACGACGAGCAGTTCTCCCTAAGACCCGTTGCGGACTACATTGGCGAGTTGTTGGGCAGAGAAGTACGCCTGATCAAAGACTGGGTTGACGGTGGTTTTGACGTTGCCGACGGTGAACTGGTCATTCTTGAGAACGTACGTTTCAATAAGGGTGAAAAGAAGGACGACGAAGCACTGTCTAAAAAAATGGCAGCCCTGTGCGATGTCTATGTAATGGATGCATTCGGTACCGCTCACCGTGCTCAGGCATCGACTCACGGCGTGGGTAAATTTGCTGAAATTGCCTGTGCAGGCCCGTTGCTGGCGGGTGAGCTGGAGGCACTGGGTAAAGCGCTGGGAAATCCTGAGCGTCCTATGTGTGCCATCGTCGGTGGTTCCAAAGTTTCCACCAAACTGACGGTGTTGGAATCCCTGTCTGACGTCTGCGATCAGTTGATCGTGGGCGGCGGTATCGCCAACACCTTTCTCGCTGCTGCCGGTCACAATGTCGGTAAATCCCTTTACGAAGAAGATCTGATCCCCAATGCCAGGGCACTGATGGAAAAGGTTAACGTACCTATGCCTGTAGATGTAATCTGCGGTAAGAAATTTGATGAAAATGAAACCGCTGTCGTTAAACGGGTATCAGAAGTAGAAGACGACGACATGATCTTTGACGTAGGCCCCCAAACCCGGAAACTGTTCAATGAAGTTCTGAAGTCCTCTAAAACCATTCTTTGGAATGGCCCTGTGGGTGTCTTTGAATTTGACCAATTTGGTGAAGGCACTCGCTCCATGTCTCTGGCTATTGCCGAGTCTGACGCTTTCTCTATCGCCGGTGGAGGTGATACTCTGGCCGCAATCGACAAGTACGGAATTAAAGACCGAGTATCTTACATTTCTACGGGCGGCGGTGCCTTCCTGGAGTTTGTAGAAGGCAAGAAGCTCCCGGCTGTGGCGATGCTGGAAGAAGCCTGTCAATAAAATAGAGAATAGCGCCCATCCAGGCGACCCCGTCTTGGCGACCCCGTAGCGAGGACGGCAGAAAATTGAGGACGAAAATTCGGTTTTGTGAGGAAAATAGCGAGCTATTTGACGAACAAAGGCGGATTTTCAGACCAGTTTGCTGCCGCTGCATGGGCGCAGGAGCTAGAGCAATGCTGGAGCAATTGCCGCGTGGGGCAGTCTATTCTCAGTCAGCCTCCTGGAACCTAAACTAAGCTCTGTAATTCGCTCAATGGGTTGTGGAGAAAAATCTTGTTTCACTTACGTTTTGTTAGACACCCACGTTTTGTAAGATACCCAAAATCTTTCTCTAAATTGAAAGCCATTCCTGACCTGCCGATTCTGACTTTCATTTTTGGATGCCTACTCACCATTACTCCCCTATCAGACGCTGACACTATCAAGGTTGCTGTGGCAGCGAGCTTTCAACATGTTCTGGAAAGCCTGAAAGGGCAGTTCCAGTCACGGTATGGTCACACCCTGGAACTGTACTATGGCAGTTCTCAAGACCTGAGGTACCGGGTTAGTGACAACACTCAGAAGTTTGATCTGTTTCTATCTGCTGACAATTTAAAGACGGCAAAACTGGAACAAATGGATAAGATTTTAGCAAATTCCAGGAAGATCTATGCCCAGGGTTTGCTGGCATTCTGGCACGGTCAGCGGAGCCCGTTAAAACCCAACGACATAAAAACCTACCTTATAGATAACAACCCTCCAACAATTCACATTGCAGACCGGGAAGGTGCACCCTACCGGCACGCCGCTAAGTCCGTCCTTCAAAAATATTATCTTTACCGAATAATCAGAGATCAGGATAGGCTCTCTTACAATGAGCATGTCAGGGAAACATGGAGCGATATAAAAAATTCTTCCGATGCTGGTTTTGCGCCTTTTTCCCAGGTGAAAGAAGTCGACTTCAATAGCATTCTTTTCCCAGTGAGTGTAACTCTAGTCCCGCAGTCACTTTACACACCACTGCTTCAGGAGCTGGTCATCCTCAAGGCTACCGAGCATGAGGCCGCCGCCAAAACTCTGGTCGAATACCTTCTCTCCGATGAAACGCAGAGATTCATTGGGTTCAATGGTTATCAAAGAGCACCTGCCAAAAAAGAGGATTCAAGCCTTGTCCCCAGTCCCGCAGTGTCTCTCCACAAATGCGAGTCACGCTACCCCAAAGCCGCTCTGGTTATCGTCTGGTTAAATATGGGACTCTGGATTTTAAGCGGTGCATAGTTCGACCATGAGAATTATAATGAGGCACTTTGAATAGAAATTGCGATAAAGCTGCTCAGATCGTAGACCATTCAGTTCAATAGCCGTTACTGATGTAAACCTTGAAAAGTCTGACATCTGGTGATTTGTACTTTTGTTCTACACAGCAGAAAAGCATTCAGGGAATATGTATGCAGAGTCAAGAGTGCTTGCAAGAGGGATGGTACCTGCTTAAAACCAGACCTCGCCAAGAGCAGAGAGCCTGGGAAAACCTGGAAATCCAGGGTTTTGATGCGTACTGCCCGGTTGTAAAGGTTCGAACCAAAGGCCTGTTGAAGGAAGAGATGCTCTTTCCCGGCTATGTGTTTCTTTATCTGGATTTCAAGGATCTGGATCGCTATCACAAGATCCGTTCTACCCGTGGCGTCAGCGAGATCGTCTACTTCAACCGGATCAACCGCCAGCTCCATAAGGATGGCCGCCTGGGCAAAAGTAAGGAGCAGGACGTGCAGGCTCTACTGCCAAAACCTATCCCCAACGGTCACGAAGTGATCAAGGATATCCGGTTAATTGTCGAAACGCTCAGTAGCCATGCAGAAGGTAAAGGCACCGGCTCAAACAAAGCTATTGGCTTCAACAAAGGCGACAAGGTGATCATGAACCATCCTCTCTATCAGCAACTGGAGATGACGTTTATGGCTGACCTCGGTTCCAGACGGGGTCTGATTCTGGTGCAATACATCAGAAAGCAGAGAAATACCCAAGGCGAGACGGTCTGCGAAGTCGTTTCAGAGAAAGAAATGGAAGTCAGGCTTGAGGATCTGGAAAAAGCCTGATGAAGGGACCTAAGCCGTTCAGGATAAAAGAGAGCCTTGAGCCCAACTCACGAACAGAGCCCCCTATGCTGAATCCTGAAAACCTCAAGGAACAGATCAAGCCTCTGGTGTTTCCCCTGGAAACCCGGGGCTCACACGCCGGCCAGAACCCGGACTTCAAAGAATACTTTGATTTCTATGGTATCAATTTTGGAACCAAGTTAGCTGATGTTCGCCACTTTATGGGGTCAATCGACAGCTGCAACTACAAGGTAGCCTGTCATCTGTTCGAGAAGTCCGATTCCAGAGGCACTTTTTTTCTTCTTCACGGTTACTACGACCATGTTGGGCTTTTCGCCCGAATCATCCGATTTCTCCTGGAACAGGGCTTCAATGTTCTGGCCTATGACCTGCCCGGACACGGGCTCTCCAGCGGTAAGCCCGCCACCATCCCGGATTTTTCTGTCTACACGCTGATTCTTGAAGACATATTGAGCCTCTGTGGAGGTAACCTGCCGAGGCCCTGGCATGCTTTTGGCCAGAGCACAGGGTGTGCGATCCTGACAGATTGTCTGAATAACCGGGAAGCTCATCACAAGGCCAGCCCATTCCAACAGGTCATTTTATCCGCTCCACTGGTCAGGCCCTGGAAGTGGACACTGGGACGATTGCAGCTGCAATTGGCGAAACTGTTCATTTCACGGTTGCCCAGAAATTACACCCGGAATTCCAGAAAAAAATCGTTTCTGGAGTTGTCTCATAACGATCCTTTGTCTTCCGACATTCTGCCCATACAATGGGTGCTGGCGATGGATCGCTGGATCAAGCGTATTGAGTCCAGCACGATAAAATCACCGGTCAGCCCACTCATTCTACAGGGTACATTCGACCGTACAGTCGATGCCAAACACAACATTCCTGTACTTGAGAAGCTTTATACCCGACCCAGTGTTTATTATCTCGAAGATGCCCGGCACCATTTACCTAATGAGCTGGACGAAACCATTGATGATTATCTCTGCTGGTTGACTGAAAAGCTCAATGTTCAATCAGCTTGAGCAATCAGTCCGTAGCCGGGAGGCTTTTGACATCTGCCGGTCAGAATTAGAATTGTCTGAAGAACTCTATGAGGGAATGGCAAGGATTGGGCGCCTGGAACACATACTCCCGGGCGCCCGACGGTGTGCTTGCTCGATTACTTTGATTTCCTGAACAGACTGATCAGGCAGAGCATATA
The DNA here is from genome assembly GCF_024606245.1 of Endozoicomonas sp. SESOKO2. Taxonomy (NCBI): domain Bacteria; kingdom Pseudomonadati; phylum Pseudomonadota; class Gammaproteobacteria; order Oceanospirillales; family Endozoicomonadaceae; genus Endozoicomonas; species Endozoicomonas sp. SESOKO2. The sequence continues at coordinate 6,516 of NZ_JAHHPQ010000815.1, read as the reverse complement.
AGCCACTATGTAAACACCAAATATAAGCGTCATCCAATGCGCCATATTCATGCCAAGGAAATGCCAGCCGTCCTGCCCGCAGAAACCGGAAGGCAGGAACATTTGAGGCCACCACTCGTACAGCGGCAGATCAAGCGGGAAGGTAGGCAGAGCCTTGCAGGACATGAACAGATCTTCGGAAGAGTAGTAATCCAGCATTTTGATCGCAGCATCCAACCCATAGGCAGCACCGGCAATCCAGATGACGTATCCAAGACCTCTTACCAATTTGTTTCGCGGTGCCACCAGCATAATAAGAGCCGCAACACCAATCAGCAACACCGCCAGACGCTGATAAACACAGAGTTCACAGGGGTCCAGATACATAACGTACTGAAAATAAAAGGCCACTGACTCCAGAAAAACAGCGCTCAGCAGCATGATTAGCCAGGTGGTTCTGGCATTCTGCCAGTCACGGATAGCCCCGAGGGGATCCGTTCTGAAATCAGTCCAGAGATGGGATAGTTTCGTCAAAACAGTGCTTCTCCAAGAGCCTGTATGTTGTTGTGCCTGTATCGGAGACTTGGCAAAGAACCCGTCGGCTCAAGATACTGCACGCATCCGTAGAGTGTAAGACACATTACAATAAACTGACGCGTCCGATTGTATCTAAAAGGCAGTCCTGAGACGTCTATAAAAACCCATCAATAACCGGGCGGCTGCTGATGGGTTATTAAATGTCAACCAGGGTTTGACTCCATCGTCGAAGGCTCTAATTTATTAAAGCTGTCTGGTGAAATCTGTAAAAGATTCTCTTTGTCAGCCTCTTTGTCATAATTCTCCATCATTACACTAATCGTATACTCAAACTCGAAAACCTTACCCAAAATAATCGGTACGCCCAGTAGTGGGGCCGTGTAAGCAGGGATCATGATCGAAGAAGTCAAAGCACCCCAGTTAGCAGCGCTGCCAGCGGCACTAATAGAGTATTCATTGATGGACCTGGGCTTATAGTCTGTATTGAACAACTTATTGGAGAGCTTCGCACCACCAACAATAACAGCACCACCCACGGCGCCAACAGTACGTCCCCCAACATAGCCAGCGACTCCTCCGGGCACAGCTACGAGCCTGGATGCAGTAATGCATGCCGCCTTAAAAGCCACCGTCATACAATCTCTTAATCCTATTGATGCCATATTGATTCCTCCTTGAGATAGATCGGCCCCACTCTCTGAGCAGGGTTTCGTTAGTGTCGGAAGGATTATTTCAGATGGGGTGATGGAGTTCACTGACATGACTGTCAGGCGGACTAACCACTTGTGAAACTACCGCATTAGAGCTCAATTGCTGATGAGAAAATGATCCAGAGATGTCATGTATTCATGACTTGCCATGCCTTTACAAAGTGTTCCAAAGCGTATCAAAGATGATTTGCTGAGTGCGGGCGATTTCAATGGAATCGATCACAACAGCAACGGGGTAATCCATGGATGCCAGCGAGATCATGGCGACTTTTGGCGGATAAATTGCGATATAGCTGGCATCAATTCTACCCGTGGCATTGATCCATTTGCGCTCAGAAAGTTCAGCATCCTCACCGCCTTCACCAATAGCGATAACCCGGACATTAATACCCTTGCGGATGCGCTGCTGGGTATAGTTCGGAAAGGGCCGATACAGATGCTGCCGGATCGGTTTGGATGAGAAAATGGAGTAGTTTTTGTCATCCTTTTTGGCGACAGTGCTCAGAATATCCTTAAGAACGAACTCGATGCCGCTGTCTCCCTCATAAAAGCGGACGTTGCCGGTATTGAAGTCAGGTTTTAATTGATTCAGTTGCGGGATCAGCTTTTGTTTCATCTCCTCAATACTCTGTTCCAGAGACTGTTTTTTCTCTTCTGCCAGATCCAAAAGCTTTTCAGGAGGCTCTGCACAGAAAACCCGTCTTTTTCCTTTCGGAAAGTAACTGACAATACCTTTACCCGCGAGGCCTTTCAGAGTCTCATAAGTGGTTCCGCGATTAATATCGGCTTCAGCCGCAATATCACGAATAGAGGCGGTTCCCTGCTTTAACAGGGCCAGATAAAGCTTGATTTCCTTCTGGTCGAGCCCAAGCTGTTTCAAAGTATCCAGGTTCATATTGTCAATTTTCCAATGACAAACACAGTTGTGTTTCAATCTGTATAGGATAAGCTAAATTCAATACTGTAGAAAAGTGTCATCTTTTCTTATGACATGGGTTGTAAGGAAAGCGGCGCTTGTTTCTGGTGTTTCCTGCTGTTAAATGCCCTGTCTGCTGCCTTCATGAGGTCATTGAAAACCAATGAGCTCAGACCAAGAGGTTCAAAGATTTTTCCGGGGGCGGTAAACCGTGTCGTTTTGCCATGGTTCCTTGCTTTTGTTTTTTCCTGGCAGGCAACACAGAGAAATCTGAATGATCAAGAGACCATTTTCAAGAGCTAACCATGAGAGCTGATATCGTCATTCTTGCTGCTGGTCAGGGCAGCCGTATGAAATCCAACCTTCCCAAAGTTCTTCACCCCATTGCCGGCAAGCCGATGCTGGAGCATGTCATTCTCAGTGCCCTGCAAACCCAGCAAGTGATTGGCAAGGGTGAAATCCATGTCGTAATTGGCCACGGTGCAGACAAGGTAAAAAATGCCCTGGGGCACTACCACCTGAACTGGGTTGAGCAGACTGAGCAGCTCGGGACAGGCCATGCTGTTCAGCAGGTGATTCCCGGCTGTAAAGATGCCGATGTCGTGCTGGTGCTCTACGGCGATGTACCCTTAATACATTCCTCAACCCTGCAATCTCTGCTGGCAGCCAGTAACGGTGAGCGTCTGGGTCTGTTGACTATCAATCTGGCTAACCCATCAGGCTATGGTCGTATTGTCAGGGATGATATTGGCAGCGTTCAGGCTATTGTTGAAGATAAAGACGCGACGCCTGAACAACTGGCTATCAATGAAGTGAACACCGGTATCATGGCCATTCCCGGCAGCAAGCTGAGTGAATGGGTCATGGGACTGGATAACAATAATGCCCAGCAGGAATATTATCTGACGGATGTCGTGTCTAAAGCCGTGTCTGAAGAGACACCCGTAGTTCACGTTCAACCGCAAAAGGCTACCGAGGTTGAAGGGGTAAACAGTCGGGTTCAGCTCACAGAACTGGAGCGGGCCTTCCAGCAACAGCTGGCAACTGCGATGATGACCAGCGGTGTCACCATTATTGATCCGGCCCGCCTGGATATTCGCGGTGATATCAAAACCGGCAGAGATATCCTGCTGGATGTCAACGTGATTCTGGAAGGCGATGTCGAGATTGCCGATAACGTGGTCATTGAGGCCGGTTGTATCATTCGCAATTCCAGAATTGGCGAGGGGGCTGTCATCAAGGCGCACTCGATTCTTGAAGATGCAGAAGTCTCCGCTCACTGTGAAGTGGGCCCATTCGCACGACTGCGTCCGGGTACTCAGATGGCAGAAAATGCCAAGGTGGGCAACTTTGTTGAAATCAAGAAGGCGTCCATCGGTGAGGGAAGCAAGGTTAATCATCTGACCTATATAGGCGACGCTGAAATAGGCACGGGTGTCAATGTCGGGGCGGGTACTGTGACCTGTAACTATGATGGAGTTAACAAGCACAAAACCGTGATTGAAAATAATGCCTTCATAGGCACCAACAGTTCACTGGTTGCACCGGTGACTGTAGGAAAAGGGGCCACCACTGCAGCGGGCTCAGTGATTACCCGGAGCCTGGACGAAGACCAGCTGGGGGTAGCCCGGAGTCGTCAGAGAAACATTGACGGCTGGCAGCGTCCCACCAAAAAGAACTGAATATCAGGCAGAACACAAATCAAAGGTAGAAAATTATGTGTGGCATTGTCGGTGCTGTAGCGCAGAGGGATGTGGCGCCCATTCTGTTAGAAGGTTTACGTCGTCTGGAGTATCGCGGCTATGACTCTGCAGGTGTCGCCATTGTTACTACCAATGGTGAACTTCAGCGACTTCGCAGAACCGGAAAAGTCTCCGAATTGAGTGAAGCGATCAACAAGTCTCAGGTGCCTGGTGGAACCGGTATTGCCCATACTCGCTGGGCGACCCATGGTGAGCCCAACGAACGCAACGCTCACCCCCACGTCTCCGGTGAAGATATCGCCGTGGTTCATAACGGTATTATTGAGAACCACGAGTTGCTGAGAAACTATCTGGAGCAGGAGGGCTACGCCTTTGCTTCTGACACAGACACAGAAGTTATTGCCCACCTGGTCAGCCACGAATTGAAAAGTGCTGACAGTCTGATCGCTGCTGTTCAGGCGGCTGTGCCCCGGCTGGAAGGCGCCTATGGTATGGTCGTTATGGATCGCAAAGATCCCGAGCGGCTGGTGGTTGCGCGTTCTGGCAGTCCACTGGTCATAGGTCTGGGACTGGGTGAAAACTTCATTGCCTCCGATCAGTTGGCGCTGTTTCCGGTGACCCGTCGGTTCATGTTCATGGAAGAAGGTGATGTGGCTGAAGTGACCCGGACAACGGTGTCTGTCTTTGATGTCGATGGTAAAAGTGTGACCCGTGCCGCCAGAGAAAGTGACGTTGAGCACGATGCCGGAGACAAGGGGCCATACCGTCACTTCATGCTCAAAGAAATTCATGAACAACCCGATGCCATTGCCAACACGCTGGAAGGCCGTTTGGGTGAGACAAAGCTGAACCTGGATATTCTGGGTAAAAACGGTATCGAGCTTCTCAATAAAACCAAAGCCATCCAGATTGTTGCCTGTGGGACCAGTTATCATGCCGGTATGGTGGCCCGCTATTGGTTTGAGGAGCTGGCCGGAATCCCGTGTCGTATAGAAATTGCCTCAGAGTTTCGCTATCGCAAATTCTTTGTGCCTGAGGACTGCCTGTTCGTCACTATTTCCCAGTCAGGCGAAACAGCAGACACTCTGGCAGCTCTGAAGCTGGCTAAAGAAATGGGTTACATGGCTTCCCTGAGCATTTGTAATGTTCCGGGATCTTCCATGGTTAGAGAGTCTGATATTGCTTTGATGACCCGGGCTGGAGCCGAGATCGGTGTCGCGTCAACCAAAGCCTTCACGACTCAACTGACTGCGTTGTTGATGCTGGTAACAGCCATTGGTCGCCACACCGGAATGACCGAAGAGCAGGAATCCGAAGTAGTAAAAGCCCTGAGAGAGCTGCCCCATATCATCAGCAGTACGCTGGAAATGAGCAATGAGATTGAAGCAGTCGCTGAAGATTTTGCTGACAAGCATCATAGCCTTTTCTTAGGTCGCGGTACCCAATACCCAATTGCCATGGAAGGTGCGCTAAAGCTGAAGGAAATCTCCTACATTCACGCCGAAGCCTACGCGGCAGGTGAATTGAAACACGGTCCATTGGCTCTGATTGATAGCGATATGCCCGTGATTGTGGTGGCACCCAACAACGATCTTTTAGAAAAGCTGAAATCCAATATGGAAGAAGTTCGCGCCAGAGGCGGACAGCTGTTTGTCTTTGCAGACCGATACGCCCGTCTGGTGGCCGGCGACGGCATTAAGGTATTACCTGTAGAAACAGCGCCGGAAGTCGTCGCCCCCATTCTCTACACCATCCCTCTGCAACTGTTGTCCTACTACGTGGCCATTATCAAGGGAACGGATGTTGATCAGCCTCGTAACCTGGCCAAGTCTGTGACGGTGGAGTGATTGCGGTTTAAGGCAGAGCCTTTATCTGCCTTTCACCACCCCGGTTGATATTTACCTGAAATCTGTTGTCAAAGAAATAAACAGACATTCAGGTACATCAACGTCTGATGGTCTATGCTGCTATCCGGCACAGAATCAGGCAGGAACTGAAAAAGCAGAGTCGTTTATTTCCAGACCAGAAAAAATTCCCGCCAGAACCCAACGGCGAGATGGGCATTTTTTACGAGTCTATGTATTCCTGACAGGGGTGGTGAAAGGCTGATTCACCCTTTCATATCAAGCTTTGTCTCGAAATTGTCCCCCACAGAGCCTCTGAAGCTAAATTCTGCTCAGTTCCGAGTTGATTTTTTCTGCTAAATTTTCAACTTCCTGAAGCTGATTCGTTATTTCAGGAGCGTAAGGTAATCCAATTAGCACATGACTCACTGATAAAGCATGTTCTAGTGGATGCTGCGCAGCGGAGTGAAGATTTAATAGTGTTTCAGCTTGTTCAAGCTCAGGATAGCTTTCTGCAAAAAATTTTATTTGGCTCAAAACTTCCGTTAAATGGGTTAGAGCTGTAAGCAAAGCGTCTCTTGCTTCCGGAGCATTTCTTGAGAAACCACACATTCTGAACTCAAAGCCTCCTGAAGCTGCTATAGGGTCAGACACTACAAGGTTTGGCCTTTTTAACTTATGTTTAGTCTCTTCTATTTTTTCATAAGCTATTTTCATATTTTTCTTGATTTCTTCAAGATCTTGCTCAATGCCGGCAAGACATATATTTGAAATTAAAATGAAGAAAGTTACCCACAAAAGCTTAATGGTCATTAATGCTCTCAAAT
>NZ_JAHHPQ010000814.1:0-3543 GCF_024606245.1 Endozoicomonas sp. SESOKO2 | reverse complement strand
TGAAATGAGGAACGTATTTTCCATTTAAAACGACAGACTCACCGGTCTTGGGATTTCGACCCACTCTCGGCGCTCTGTAATGCAGGGAAAAGCTGCCAAATCCCCTGATTTCTACCCTTAACCCACTGGCAAGAGACTGAGACATCTGCTCAAGAATAGATTTGATGGCCAGCTCTACGTCCTTAACCGACAACTGATCTTGTTGCTCGGTCAGTCGTTCTATCAATTCTGATCGGGTCATTGTCGTTCATCCTTTCCCTGTACCCTTGGGTGACACTGAAGCCTCAGCATCATTACGGACACTGCACCCAGATCAGGTGATCAGCAAGACATTAAATATGTCATACTCGAGAACGGCTACGCATCTCGTAAGCCGGACACCCGACTATTCAGGCATTCCCAGACCTGATTGGGATTACAGACAATTCCTACCCTAGCCAACCCCATTCAATAAATCAAGCAACCTATTGATAACCATAAAAAAACCGCAGCCGGAGCCGCGGTTTACTTATGGAAAAAGATAGCCTCATCAGAAGCATTCTTCAACAAGTATTACTTGTTTTCCATCTGAGCCTTGATCAGGTCGCCGATAGTGGTAGGACCGGAAGTCTCGTCTTCTTGCTTCGCACGCAGTTCTTTCATAGCCGCCTTCTCTTCAGCCTGATCCTTCGCCTTGATGGACAGGGAGATATTGCGGTTTTTACGGTCGATACTGATGATGCGAGCTTCTACTTCTTCGCCTTCTTTCAGTACATTGGTAGCGTCTTCAACGCGATCAACACTGATTTCAGAAGCTTTCAGAGTAGCCAGAACGTCTTCAGCCAGCTTCACGGTCGCCGCCTTGGCAGTCACTTCCTTGATCACACCCTTAACAATGGAACCTTTTTCATTCAGGCCAGCGAAAGAGTTGAATGGATCTTCGGACAATTGCTTGATACCGAGGGAGATACGCTCGCGCTCAGCATCAATCGCCAGGATAACCGCTTCAACTTCATCACCTTTACGGTACTTGCGAACAGCTTCTTCGCCAGTTTCATTCCAGGAGATGTCAGACAGGTGAACCAGACCGTCGATGCCGCCGTCCAAACCGATAAAGATACCGAAGTCAGTGATAGACTTGATCTTACCGGCCAACTTGTCACCCTTGTTAAAGGAACCTGAGAACTCTTCCCATGGGTTTTGCTTGCACTGTTTGATACCCAGAGAGATACGACGACGCTCTTCGTCGATGTCCAGAACCTGAACTTCAACTTCGTCACCCAGAGCGACCACCTTGGATGGGTGGATATTCTTGTTGGTCCAGTCCATTTCAGAAACGTGTACCAGACCTTCAACACCTTCTTCCAGCTCAACGAAGCAGCCGTAGTCGGTCAGGTTGGTGATGCGACCGGATACACGGGTACCTTCAGGGAAGCGCTTGGTGATGGCAACCCATGGATCTTCACCCAGCTGCTTCAGACCCAGGGATACACGGTTACGGTCACGGTCAAATTTCAGAACCTTAACATTGATTTCATCGCCAACGTTCACGATTTCGCTTGGATGCTTGATGCGCTTCCAGGCCATGTCAGTGATGTGCAGCAGGCCGTCAACACCGCCCAGATCTACGAAAGCACCGTAGTCGGTCAGGTTCTTGACGATACCCTTAACTTCCAGACCTTCCTGCAGGGACTCCAGCAGCTGCTCGCGCTCAGCACTGTTTTCAGCTTCCAGAACGCTGCGACGGGAAACCACTACGTTGTTGCGCTTCTGGTCCAGCTTGATGACCTTGAATTCCAGCTCTTTGCCTTCAAGGTGAGCTGTATCACGAACCGGACGCACGTCAACCAGAGAACCCGGCAGGAATGCACGGATGGTGTTAACGTCAACAGTGAAGCCACCTTTGACTTTACCAGAGATGACACCTTTAACGATTTCTTCTGCTTCAAAGGCTTTTTCGAGTTCGCCCCAAGCTTCCATACGCTTGGCTTTCTCGCGGGACAGACGGGTTTCACCGAAACCATCTTCAACCGCGTCAAGAGCAACCTGAACTTCGTCGCCGACAGCGATGGTCAGTTCACCCTGTTCGTTCAGGAACTGAGCTTTTGGGATAACACCTTCAGACTTCAGACCTGCGTGAACAGTCACCCAGTCGCTGTCGATATCGACAACCTGACCGCTAACAATAGCGCCCGGCTTCATTTCGATATCTTTCAGGCTTTCTTCAAACAGTTCAGCAAAGCTTTCGCTCATGATCATTCCTATCAATCAGCACTTCAATCAACACCACCCCGGAAAGGCAGTTACTTCTGATCGCATGCTGGCCACACCGCCAGTCAGTGTGGGTTGTTTTTCAAAAAGCACCGTATGGCTGTAACTGGCAATCTGCACCATTCGGTTATTTGCGTCGGTCTTTCCGGAAATCGGTCAGACTACCTCAACAGAAACAAGCTGTTGAGTCTTCCTCAACAGCCCCAGGTTCCGAAACGATCATTTTTAATCAGATCAGACCATTCTGTCGCATGACATCCACTACGCGAACGAACACTTCCTGAATACTCAATCTGGTACTGTCCAGAACAATAGCATCATCGGCAGGTTTCAAAGGAGCGACATCGCGATTCATGTCACGATTGTCCCTGGCAAGAATGTCAGCTAAAAGCTGGTCAAAGCTAGCATCAATCCCTTTCTGTTGCAACTGATTTTGACGACGTTTTGCCCGTTCTTCTGCACTGGCCGTGAGGTAAACCTTGACATTAGCCCGGGGGAAAACCACGGTTCCCATATCCCTTCCATCGGCAATCAGACCCGGAGCTTCTGCAAAGTCCTGCTGACGATTTAACAAAGCTTTTCTGACACCCGGCAAGACTGCTACCCGAGAGGCTTTAGCCCCCACTTCTTCGGTCCTCAGGTTAGCGCCAACGCGCTCACCCTCAAGAATAATTTTCAGGCCTTCACCTTCAGCACCCGGTTCAAATTGAACATCCAGGTGACCTGCCAGTACCTCCAATGATTTTTCATCAGAAAAATCCACCCCATGATTCATCGCTGCCAGTGCTGTCAGTCGATACAAAGCACCACTGTCCAGCAGGTGCCAGCCAAACTCCTTCGCCAGCAGAGCCGCAACTGTTCCTTTCCCGGAGCCACTGGGACCATCAATAGTCACGACTGGCACGCTGATATGTGCAGAATTTTTCATTTACTGACTCTCTAATCCATGAAGTAATGAAAAATTACTTCTGCTTCTGCAAGCACCAACATCTCTCACGCTTGAATACCTATTGTTGATCCAACATGGACTGAACTCAATTACTTTCCTTCGCCCGAATTGGCTACAAAAGTCACTGAATCTCTCTGATTTTCATCAGAGTTAGCCATACAAGCCCTTCTTTCGAGAATACTGGCAAAGTTCTGCCGTGCAGACTGAGCTTGCTCAAACTTCGCCAGTATCGTATTGCTATCTTTTTCAACAATGGCCTGGCGAAGACGAGCCAGGCCTTCAGAAAACTGATCCAACGAAGAAATAATTGCTTTACTGTTACCCAGGGCGATATCGTGCCACAT
>NZ_JAHHPQ010000813.1:0-1261 GCF_024606245.1 Endozoicomonas sp. SESOKO2 | reverse complement strand
TCACGACGCTTACTCTACACCAACCGAAGATTTTTCGGTGCATGCAATCAAAAACGGTTATAGCTTGTCCGAAGCAGAACGATTGCATGGTGAATGGAGCCTGAACAAATTTTTGAATATTACCGAGTCGGGTGCTTATTCTTATTTGCACTTGGGTGAGTTTTTGCCGCAAGCCATGATTCACCGGGATGGTGAGGTAGTCAAGCTTGAGACAAGTGCAAGGCAGTCAATCGGTGAAATTTCGCTCAAAAAAGACGGAAAATCCATAGCATTTGAACAGATGATTATGGATGAGAAGTCACCGGTTCAGGGCGTCATGGTGATCAAAAAGGGCGAAATTATTTACCAGCAATACCCTGGCATGAGGGAGAACGACCGCCATGTGTGGATGTCGAATTCAAAAGTGATCGCCGGCACGCTTATCGCTTTTCTGGAAGAAGAAGGGCGTATTGATCTACAGAAAACCGTGTCAAATTATCTGCCCAAAGCAAAAGGTACAGCTTGGGAGAACGTGAAAATATTCGATGTGTTGAACATGCAAACAGGGCTTGATTTGGAGGAAAACCCCACAACACGCAGTGGTGATACCCCTTATAACGCCTTTGTGAGAGCAGAGTTGGGTGTGCCCGCAAAAGACGGAAAAGTTTATACCCACAATGAGGCTTTGCTTGCCATTCCTTATTTGAAAAAGCCAGGTATGGCTTTTGAGTATTCATCCGCTAATACGCAGATGTTGGGTTTGATTATTGAGCAGATCACGCAAAAAAGGTTGGCAGAGGTGGTCAGTGAGCGAATTTGGTCAAAAGCAGGTATGGCAGGTGATGCAACCATCGGTTTAAGCCCACAGGGTAATGCCATTATTCATGGTCTGGTAAGTTCTCGTTTAGATGATATGGCGCGTTTTGGCATGTTGTTTACCCCGAGCTGGAACAAGCTTGGTGATAAACGCATTGTTTCGGAACAAGTGCTGAAGCGTATGCAAACCTCGGGAAAGCGGGAAAACTATTTGAAAGGTGCTCTTGGGCCCAGGTTGACGGAAGAATTCAGAGATGCACCATTATTTAATAGTTATCAGTGGGATGCTGTTTTTGCTGATGGTGATCTCTATAAAAGTGGCATGAATGGTCAGGGTATCTATGTATCCCCTTCCAGAGATAATGTGGTGGTTTGGTTTGCTACCGGCTTTACCGAAATACCGATGGAAGCCTTTAGCCGAAAAATCAGTCTTGACCTGGATTAGAGTATTTCAAAGGGCGGATGT
>NZ_JAHHPQ010000812.1:0-2835 GCF_024606245.1 Endozoicomonas sp. SESOKO2 | reverse complement strand
AGAAGCAGAAATTTTTATCCTCAATTTCTTGCAATCCTCGCTACGGACGCTTAAGACCGACAGGCTGCCAGGGTGATATTGACACTTGGGGCTTCGCCATTCTCAGTGATGCCCGGTCAATGAGGCCTGATCTTACAGCGCTGATGATGGACAATAAAACTTATGAAACATTCTTCAATAAAACCTCTCATGAAAGCCAGCCCGTCAAACAAATGCCTGAAAACCTGACACCAGAAGAGCAGTCTCTCTTCAATCAACTACTGGATTCAGAGAAAGGCAGGACTCGTCTCGAACAGGAATTTTTGAATCAGGACTATGTTTTCAGACACCTTGCTGACTGGAAGACTCATCATTAATACCACAGTCAGGATCTCATGAAGTAACCCAGCACCTCATCGGCATGAGGCCGGTTCTTTGGATTCCAGGCCAGCATTGACCTTATTAATTCCGCATAGCGTTTATCAATAGCTTCCACTTCTTTGAGTCGTTTGCTCAGGTGCTCATTATAAGCGTCTTGATCGTTCATCTTGTTCAGATCAAAGCGACTGGAAAAAAGCCTTTTGCGCGCCAACATCTCGAAGAAAATAACCCCCGCTGAAAAAACATCGGTTTTCCCGGAAATTGCCGTGGGCTCGTCATAAAAAAGTTCAGGAGGCCTGTAACCTTGTGTACAGGCTTTGTAATTTTCAGCCGGACCCGCATACTGAGACAGACCAAAATCAATGATGGAGAGATTGTCCCGGTCATCTACTACCAGATTTCCCAGTTTTAAATCCAGATGCCAGATCCCTGCATCATGCAAGTGAGCAACACCCTTCATTAACTGCCGGGCATAGGTCTCAACCGTCGGCAATGACAGCCCTGCAGGGTGAGTACATAAAATTTCTTGAAGTGATTTACCTGCGTAGGGCATCAGCAAAGTATTGTCCTTCGTATCAATAAACCTGACAATATTCGGGCCCTGAGACGCTCTGAGAAGCCACTTTTCAACCTTGAGATACCGTTCACACTCTTTACGCACAGCACACTTTCTCACGTAGATGCTTTTACCTACAGGGGACTCCCAGTGTTCACAGGTCGCAGAGAAGCTTTTATTCTCTCGTAATACTTTGGAGTACACCCTCTCCTCAGGCACATTAATCAGCCTGAGCTTACCCAGCACGTAATAAGCAGCCGATGCAACGATGTCACAGGGATTCCGGGAGCGATCCTGGTCAGTCAGTAACCTGTTGCCGGGATAAGTAGCGCTTTGAACATCCATTGTTCTGTCCTTCCTGAGCTTGATATAAGATTTGAGTCACAAAAAGCAGAAAAAGTTTTCTGAAGAACTAACAGAAAGGTCAGTAAAACTGACCTATTGAGGGGGATAAAGCTCATTACTTATTTCACAATCAGGTTTTCATGAAGTAGCTCAGCACTTTCCCTGCATCAGGCCGATGCTCCGGATTCCAGGCCAGCATTGACTTCAGCAAAGCCACATAGCGTTTATCAATAAGCGCCACCTTTTTCAGTTGCTGGTTCAGGTGCTCATAATAAGTGTGTTGGTTCATCATCTTGTTCTGATCAAACTTGTCGGGAAAGAGCTTTTTACACGTCAACAGCCTGAAGAGACAAACACCCGCTGAAAAAACATCGGTTTTACTGGAAATGGCCTCAGGTCCTTCGTAAAACATTTCAGGAGGTTTATAGCCTTTTGTACACACTTCCAGGTTTTCAGATGGACCTGCATACTGAGACAGACCAAAATCAATGATAGAGAGATTGTGTTCGTCATCTACTATCAGATTGTCCAGCTTTAAGTCCAGGTGCCAGATCCCCGAATCGTGCAAATGGGCGACCCCCTTCATTAACTGCCGGGCATAGGTCTCAAATTCGGGCTGTGATAACGCTTCTTTACTATGAATAAACTTTTCATAAAGTGACCGGCCTGCGTCGGGCATCAGTAAAGTATCGTCGTCCGATTCAATAAGCCTGACGATATTCGGGCCCTGAGCCTCTCTGAGAAGCGCCTTTTCCATCTTGAGTTGGTGTTTACGCACTTCGGTTAAACCACACTTTCTCATGTAGAGGCTTTTACCTCTCGGAGTCCCCCAGAGTTCAAGGGACACCGAGACGCCATTTTCCACATGTTCGACTCTGGAGGCCAGCAACCCCTCATCCACACTAATCCGCCTGAGCTTACCCAGTAGGTAGTAAACAGCCGATGCAACCATTTCACAGGGATTACAGGAAAGCCCCTGATCTGTGGGTGAGCTGTGGTCTGGATAACTGCGGCCTGGATAAGTAACGCCTTGAACATCCATTGTTTTGTCCTTCCTGAGACTGATAAGAGGTTTGAGTCACCAAAGGCAGAAAAAGTTTTCTGAAGAACTAACAGAAAGGTCAGTAAACCTGACCTTTTGAGAGGGATTTCGTAGTAAACTTCTGCGGCTAACGATCATTGCCTTGGTGGGAGCCCTCTATGAGTTCAGATATCCAGCATCCCTATGAACGACTGACGCCTGACCGGGTGATGGACGCAGTGGAAAGTCAGGGATACCTGTGTGATGCCAGAAACCTGGCTCTGAACAGCTACGAAAACCGTGTTTACCAGGTGGGGATTGAAGACGGCTTACCGATTATTGCCAAATTTTATCGTCCCGAGCGCTGGAGCCATGATCAGATTCTGGAAGAACACGCCTTCTCACTGGAACTGCAAGAAATGGAATTCCCAATCGTGGCCCCCCTCCAAAACGAGAATCAGGAAACCTTGCATGAGTTTGAAGGCTTCCAGTTTGCCCTGTTCAAACGCATGGGAGGCTATCCACCGGAACTCGATAATCTGGATCACCTGCT
>NZ_JAHHPQ010000811.1:0-5064 GCF_024606245.1 Endozoicomonas sp. SESOKO2 | reverse complement strand
GGTATCAGGGTCTATGGATAGGTAGAGTTTGACGGTTGTCTGGGGCGATTCAAAATTAAGAACGTAATGGTCGGCTGCTGAAACCATCGGAGCCAGCAGGAGCCACGTTGAAATGATAAAGGTCCATAATATTTCTATACTAAAAAGTTTTTTCATAATCACACCTGTTAATCAGAAGCTTTAAAATAGTTAATCTGCTGGAAAAAGGTGCGTTTTATTTAGAATATTTCCGACTATGAGAACGCTTGATCGGCCATTGCTTCTAAAGAATCAAATAAATAATAGGGATACCCAAAAATAAGGCTTTTTTTTAGACTTTCATACCGAAAAAAATATCGAGACAATTCAGGTCGGCTTTGATTTTACTTTACGGACGCTTTTCAGGATCTCTTGAAGGGGTAGCTTAATCTTTCTCTCCTGGCAGGCCACTTTTATTGATAATGGAGATAGGCAAGCAAATGGCCTGAGGTTCTTTATAGAGTTAATCTAAATTCTAAAATCTGGTTTCGCATTCAATTGTATGGGGCGGCACGCTGATGGACGAGACCTCTATTTGAAAAAGGTCAGCCCATTGATGATTACGACTTTCGAGCCAGGTTCTTAGCTGGTTGTCATCCACTGCACTGGGCATCCGGACATTAAATACCAGTGTTTGGCTATTGTGGTGTTCGTTTAATCTGAACGATACCAATTCATAACCCCCTGTGCATTTCAGCATGATTTCTATTAGCTGCAAACTATAGATTTCCAGCTTGCTCGAGCTAAATGTGAAGCCCACCTGAAACTGCCTTGGAAAGCGAGTATAACTATAAAGTAAGGTGATCACAGGAAGACTGAGCAAACCTCCGGCCAGCGTTCCGGTTCCTAAATTAGAAATCCCGATACCATACCCAAAACCAGTGCCTGCTGATGTTAAAATCAACGAAGTCAGAAGCGCAAACTTTCCACGATACCAGGACGGGTTTGCGATCGAGTTACATACAAAGCTACCACATCGGGGGAAAGGCAGATGGGTATACAGATCTTTGGCTTCCATAGCCACCAGACTCGCAAATACACGGATAAATTCTGGTAGCTGCTTTGAAGGAACACGAATCCAATAGACGCTATCGTTCTCCTCTCTTCTTTCGAGATGGAGGTAAACGTTTCTGATTTCGGTTGGAACAAAGTGGACAAAATTCTTGGATCCAGCAACGGGTTGACTGGTTAAGGGCTCAACTAAAGGAGTCGATTCACGCTCATTATCAGAATCAAAGATATGCACTAAAACTGGCGACTGAGCGGGTCCAGATGTCTGGGAAACTGACAAGCCCCCAATGGCCTCACACTCAACGGGTTGATTAAGATCAACCGATGATAACTTAAGGGATTGACCTTGGGCAGATACAGACAAACCCTCATTTGCTTCAAGCTCCAGGTCTATAGAATCACCAACCAATGTCAAATCTTCCAGCAGGCGCTGGACAGTCAGTGGCATGCCCTCGACTGATTGCTCCTGCTCTCCATCATCACTCATTGACGTGAAATCAATGGGTTGACTCTGGGTAGATATTGGCAAGCCCCCGACTGCTCCAGACTCATGGCCTTCATCATTACCGATTGACGTGAAATCAAGGGGTTGACTCTGGGTAGATATTGGTAAGCCCCCGACTGCTCCGGGCTTATGGCCTTCATCATTACCGATTGACGTTAAATCAAGGGGTTGACTCTGGGTAGATATTGGCAAGCCCCCGACTGCTCCAGGCTCATGGCCTTCATCATTGCCAATTGACGTTAAATCAAGGGGTTGACTCTGGCTAGATAATGGCAAGCTCTTGACTGCCCCATGCCCATGGCCTTTATCATTGCCAATTGACGTCAAATGAAGGGGTTGACTCTGGGTAGATATCGGTGAGCCCCTGACTGCTCGACGCTCATGGCATTCATCATTATTAGTTGACGTCAATTCGGGGGGTTGACTCTGGACGGACGGTGGCGAATCAGAAATTGGCAATCCACTCACTGTTTCAGATTCCTGACTGTCGCTATGGTCACTGGATAACAGGGGGGCTTGAAATCGGTGCATTTTTGATATACCAAACGTTTTGGTATCAGGCTCAACAGACAGATAGACTTTGACGAGCTTTCGTGAAGTTTTAAATTGAAGTACATAATAATCGGCTACTGAAAGCGTCGGCGTCAGCAGGAACGCGACCGCGATGAGTGAACCCCACAATAACTCGATATTACACATTTTTTTCATGATCACACCCGTAATCAGGAACTTTAGGCTATTTGCGCCACTGGAAAAAGATGGTTTTAATTTAGAACATTTCCGACCATGACAACTCTTACTCAGCCATTCCTGCTGAATAATAAATGGTAATAAATGGGACATCCAAATTAAAAAGTAAAATATCTTCATTAGACTTTTTAATCGTCAAAGAGATTGAGATAGATCTGGTTAGGCTGTAATGTTGCTTTCTGGTCGTTTTTCAGCATTTCTATCTATAGTACAGAGCATACTCATTCATAAGGCTACCTTCTATATTGACAAACGACAGTTGCCAAGTGAAAGCATTCGGTTCAGCGTCGTGCTTAGAGTTGAACTGAGCGCTAAAGATCGGTTTCCGGATAGCCTGTATTGATTTTCTTAGTATGTATCATATCGCTGACGGAAGAGACCTCTATCTGAAATGGAGCGCCTAAATGATGATTACGATTTACCAGCCAGAGACGCAGACGTCTGGCATTCACTGATTTGGGCATCCGGACATTAAACGTCAGTGTCTGACTGGCGGATGATTGGTCGAAACGAAATGCTAATAAGTTAAAGCCTCCTGACAACTGCAGTATCTTCACTATTTGTTGTTGCAAGTTATAGATTTCCTGACTGATGAGCAAGTTGTTTGAATTAAATGTAAAGCTCACCAAAAACTGGTTTGTAAACCGGGTATAGCCAGAATAACAGGCAGTGAGAGGAATAAAGAGGCCCCCTGCAATCAGACCTCCAATACCCAGACCAGGTATCCCATAGGTAAATCCAATACCGGCAAGTATTGCTGTGTCGAGTAGCTCAACAAAAATCGCAATTCTTCCTCTATACCAGCGCGGATTAACGCTTGAATCAAATATATAGTTGTTGAACCGGACGAAAGGCTGGCAGGTATACATTTCGTCAGCTTCCATGGCAACCAGTCTGGCGAACATAAGGACAAACTTTTCCAGCATGCCCGAAGAAATCTGGTAGAACCGGATAGTATCGCATGCCACGCCTCTTTCCAGCCAGGCGGCAACCCTGGCTCTTCCGGTTTCCAAATAGCGGATAGTTGGGGTTGAAACAATAGTAGGCTGAGTGGTCAAGAGTTGGTCAGTAGTATTGGATTCAACTCTGTCATTAGAATCAATCAAACACACTGAAATGGGTGAAGAAATCGCTTCACATGACTGAGGAACAGGCAAGCCTCCAACGGCTCCGCATTCCTGGTTTTCATCATTATCGCTCGATGTCAATTCAGGGGGCTGGCTCTGGGCAGAAGGTGTCGACTCGGAAACTGGCAACCCTCCAACTGTTTTGAATTTTTCGCCCTCAGCATTATCTCCGGATAACAAACTGAAGGATTGCTCTTGCTCATCCTGCGCTTCCGATCGAGCGTCTGTTTCTGTGTCAGGTTCGACAGATAGAAATACTTTGACGTTTGTTTGTGGGGTTTTAAGATTAAGCACGTAATAACCTGCTTCTGAAGCCGTGGTTGTCATCAGGAATGCACACGCAGTGACAAAACTGCAGAATAGCTCGGGCTTACAAAGCTTTTTCATTACCACACCTGTATCACATTTGTTCATGAAAAATCTTTAAAAATAGTTAAGTCACTGGAAAAAGGTGCTATTTATTTAGAATATTTCCGACTATGACAGCACTTGATTAGCCATTCTTGTTGACGAATATAAGAGGTAGCTAATAAAAGGGGGATAAAGGAGAAATAAAAGAGACGTGAAAAAATAAAGACGCTTCGTTAAACTGTTTGCCAGGCAAAAGTATTGAGACTGATCTGGGCAGGTTGTATTATTACCTTTTGCTTGTTTTCTACATTTCTATTGGCAAGTTCTGTACTCCTTCATCAGAAGGTCGCCTTTACCGATACAGGGCAACAGCGACGTGGAAATAACCGGCCTGCCGCCCCGTATAAAGTTAATTTGTGTCTTAATGATCGGTTCTTGGTTCAAATATATTTGTTGGGTCGCTGATAGAGCGCACATCTATTTGAAACGGTCTGATTAGCTGTTGATTACTTCTCTCGAGCCAGGCTTTCAGATGGCTGTTACTCATATGATCCGGAACTCGGACATTAAACGTCAGTGTCTGTTTGTGGGAGCCCCTGTCTCTTTGAAATGACACTAAATTATAACCCCCTGAGCACTGCAGTACCTTTACTATTTGCTTGAAATTGTAGATTTCCTGACCGATGGATAAGTTGTTCGAAGTGAGTGTGAAGCTCACATTAATCTGGTTATGGAACCGGGTATGGCTAAACAAACAGGCAGTGCAAAGAGTAGAGAGCAAACCCGCAGTGAGGAATCCGTACCCCAGACCCTGAAGCCCCGCGCCAAGGCCACCTCCGGTACCTGCTGCTCCCACGACAAACATACAAGGAGTCACACATCTTCCACGAGACCAGCTCGGGTTAACGTCTGAGTTAAATATATAGCGACCGCACCGAAGGAAAGGTCGGCGAGTATAGATTTCGCCAGCATTCATAGCAACCAGACTGGCGAACACCATGACAAACTCTTGCAGCTGACTGGAAGGCATTTGAAAAAACTGCACATCTTCTCCAGGCACTCCTCTTTCCAGCCAGGCGTAAGCTGCGTTAGTTCCGGTTTGCAGAAGGTTGATAGTGGGCCCGGCACCAGGTTGAGTGGTCAGGGGTTGGGTGATAGAACTGGATTCCCTGTCATCAGAATCAATTAAAGTCACTGAAACCGGCGAAGAAACAGCTTTACATGCCTGGGAAGCCGTCAAGCCGCCAGCGGCTCCACACTCCTTGTTTTCATCATTACCGGAGGATGTCAGTTCAGGGAGGG
>NZ_JAHHPQ010000810.1:0-1383 GCF_024606245.1 Endozoicomonas sp. SESOKO2 | reverse complement strand
GTGCCAGAAGATTAGATCAACAGAAAACCAATGCTTGCAAACAGGGGAACCATCCAGGCAATGGGCAGCTTCCAGACTGCCAGAAGCAGGTAAGCCATTAATGCCAGGGCAACGTCTTGGGCATCCTTGATGGCCAGAGTAATGACCGGGTTGTAAAAGGCTGCCAGAAGCAGGCCCACCACCGCGGCATTAATGCCATTGATAGCGGCTCTCAGCTTTGGCATCGACTTTAGACGATTCCAGAAAGGCCAGGCTGCTGCCAGCAGAAGGAAAGAGGGGGCAAAAATACCAAAAAGAGCGGCCAGTGCATGGGAAATATTGTAGGTGCCACCGTATACACCGCCCAGAAAAGGAGCCAGGGCAAACATAGGGCCGGGTACTGCCTGAGCGGCGCTGTAACCTACCAGGAAAGCATCTGGAGTAACACCGCCAGCATGCACAACTTCAGCCTGAAGCATTGGCAGAACGACATGGCCGCCGCCAAATACCAGGGCGCCGGCCCGATAGAAACTGTCAAAGAGGTTCAGGCTGGTTGAGTTTGCCATACCTGTTATGAAAGGCAGTAAGAGCAAACCGGCAAGGAACAGAACAAAGGCAGCACATGCCTGCCGTTTGCTGCCTTTCACCCGGGCGTGTTCGTCATCCACTGACTGATCTTTATAGATGATGAACCCAAAGGCTGCCGCCAAAACAATGACCCCAATCTGGGTGAATACATGGGGAAGCAGTAACATGGCTCCTGCTGACAGCACCGCTATCGTCACCCTGGGACGATCCGGACATAATGATTTGCCCATTTTGATAAGGGCATCAGCCACCACAGCGACGGCAAACAGCTTAATGCCCTGAAGCATTCCCATAGCGGCAGGGATGCCGGATATTTCGCTGTAGCCCAGTGCCAGCAGGATCATAATCAGGGCAGAAGGAAGGGTGAAACCCAGAAATGCAGCGATAGCACCCGGCAAGCCGGCACGTTCAAAGCCTATACTCATCCCTACCTGACTGCTGGCCGGTCCGGGCAGCATCTGGCAGAGGGCTACGGTGTCTGCGTAATCTCTTTCGCCAAGCCACTTGCGACGTTCTACAAACTCTTTATGAAAGTAGCCGATGTGGGCTGTGGGTCCCCCGAAGGAGTAGCAACCCAGCATCAGGAAACGCCAGAAGATCTCAAGAATTGAATGTCTCATAAGCCATCCTTATAAATATTGCCCGTTATTGTAAGGTTGGACATATCATTAATCGAATGAAATTGGTGTTTGGAAAACCTCTGCGGTAGGGTTCTGTGCAGGTATGATGCCTGTTTTTTCGCAAATAGCGGCTGTCCCATTGAATCTACTGATTGTGAGCAGGGGTTGCAGTTGAGTATGCTTCATAGGGATTAAC
>NZ_JAHHPQ010000809.1:0-2333 GCF_024606245.1 Endozoicomonas sp. SESOKO2 | reverse complement strand
GATGAAACAGTGCATCGAAAGAAAACACCAGCATTGAACTGTACAGCCAGCCACAGCTGAAATGGCCCTGCCCCTTGTTCTCCCGTCGGATAAACAGTTCGCCATCAGGCAGTTGCAGGGGAACCGTTTCCGGCATGGCGCTGTGAGAGTGGTGCGCATCAGGATGCAGAGCGACCTGATGACCTCTGGGCAGATCCAGCCATTGGTGCTCCAATGCACCATGAGCTACCCAGGCTGTCTTGAACGCTTTGTTTTTCATGGAGCGGCAGAATTCGTCAAAACGCGCCTTGTCGGAATCCTCACAACAGTCGGTTTTATTGGCCACGATGACATCTGCCAGGGCCATCTGGTCCTGAAAATTTTCGTTATCCAGGTAACGCTGGTCTTTCAGGTTCCTGGGGTCTACCAGACAGATAGTGGCTTTCAGATCCAGTACTTCTGAATAGTGCTCACCTGAAAGCGTTTGCAGGATTTGCTCAGGATGGCCCAGTCCGGTGGGTTCAATCAGAATACGGTCTGGCTTGCTGCGGGCAATCAGCATGTTCAACCCGATCTGCATCGGCAGTCCGGCAACACAGCACATGCAGCCACCGGGAACTTCCCGGACAACGGCTCCTTTGCCCGACATCATGGCGCCGTCGATGCCGATTTCGCCAAACTCATTCACCAGCACACCCCAAGTCTCGTCACTGGGCTTGTTGGCCAGCAGGTGAAGGATGGCAGTGGTTTTACCGGATCCCAGGAAACCGGTAATCAGGTTAGTGGGGATTGCTTTGATCATGACATCTGAAACTGATTGGATTTGTTACAATATAACGTTTTTGGGGAGAGTATGGGAGAAGAATTTCCATAGACTCCCTCTATTAATGGAAGAAACTGGAAAATTGTCGATAGTTAGATGTAAGCGATTTTCTGCTCTCAGGGAGGATAGTGAGCAATGGCTGGACCAATAAATTTTCTAAAAGGCTTGGTTGGGGCATCATCTTCACAGAGTCCAGAGAGTGTCAAAAGCGAAAGGGTTGGGCGATATAATCATCGTACTGCTGAGGCTCTGGATGGCAAACCCATCCTGAGGAAATCAAAAGAATACTATATCGCTGAAGCTAACAAGCTGAAAAAGCAGGCTGGGGAGTACAGATCGAGGTATGCGAAAGACAATGCACTTCAAAGAGCTCAAGAGGCAGAAAACCATGCCAAAAGTGCCAAAACCAATGCTGAGCTCCATGCTAAGCTCGATGCTGAGCTTGAGCAAGACATAAGGTTAGCTGAAAGCAGGAGAAAAAAGCATACGGTCCCTGTGGATCGGGTCAAAAGCAAACAGGCTAAGGATGCAGGTGGCAGACCCATCCTTGAGGGCTCAAGAGAACAAATTATGGCTGAGGCTAAAAGGTGTGAAGAGCGGGCTGCAAAGTGTGTAACCCAGATGGAGAAAGACGTGGAGCTCATGAAGGCTCGCAGTCTGAAAATCGACGCTAGAAACGCTAAAACCAATGCTGAGCTCCATATTGAAAATAAGCTTGAGGAAGCCGAAAAACAAATGGCTGAAATGAGGAGAAAAAGGCATAGGAGTCCTCTGGATCAAATTAAAAAAGCGATGGGTAAGACTGTTGATACAGTCAAACATGAAGCAGAAGATTTTCTAGACGATTTGTCACAGGCTAAACGTTTGCATGATCGGAAAATTAAAATATCCAACGAAGAAGGTGTATTGAAGAATTTGATCAAACAAAGAGACACACTGAAGTGGTATAAGAACCCTAAAGAAAGCTTCAATCTGTGGCGGGATATTGGGACGAAGGAAGCCGCTATCGCCGCTCTTAAGAAGGAAAATCATCAACATGGAATGCGTTCATAGGAAAGTTTTTTTATTGACATCCCTTAGCCCTTCAATGTGACTCCCCAGCCGCCAGATAATGAATAACCCTGCCAATGTGGCGGCTGATTCATAAATAAGTTCTGACTGTTCCATCGGCGCCAACGCCAATATTAAAAAGACCGGAAGGCAGAATACCAAGGTTCTCATGGTGACGACCCAACCTATTGAAATCAGTCGAGTCCAGAACTGTTCTCCCTGACGACCCCCGTTGCAAAGCCAGGCATAAAAGATAGCAATAAAGGGAATAGAGAGTTCTATTACTTCGAGCCAGCCCGAATGGGAAAAGCTGTCATTAATGTTTTCAGGAAAAAAAAACAAGGTTAGAAACACCAGCCAACATAACAGGTACAGGTAGGTTTCTTGACCAGAGAGAGGCTTCTGCCTCAGTCGCTCTTTTAACCAGTTAATCCCTATGAAGCATACTCAACTGCAACCCCTGCTCACAATCAGTAGATTC
>NZ_JAHHPQ010000808.1:0-1022 GCF_024606245.1 Endozoicomonas sp. SESOKO2 | reverse complement strand
TCAGAGCAAGGGTGAATGCATGAATCAAGATTATAGCGACGTTGCTCAATAAATGGTTTGAGTCCGGTTCTGGTTTTTTTATTAACATAAGATCCATGACTCCGGCTCCGATTGCGAGTCCGGCCATTGCACCAGTCAGAACAGTGTCTTCAACTCCGGATAACGATTCAACTGCAGGTAGGGAGAGTACCAGAGTCCTGAATGCGGCTGCGAAAAGGAACAGGTTTAAGGCCTCAGAAGATAGGGTTCCCGTGACTCCAACTGTGGCTCCGGCTATTGATTCGGCTATTGATCCGGCTAAGGCTTCTGCTTCTACATTGACTGTACTACTATTGCCCGAATTAAATACTGAAAAAGATACCGTTGCTAATATTGTTTCTGCCAATGAAGCAAGCACCAGATAAGGAAAGATTGCTTCTATATGTGAAGAGCCTTTGGTGACCCACTTGTCATAAACGATGGTCGCGACCATAAGGCCAGCGACTGATTTCACCATGGCATATTCACTGTAGGTATAATCTTCAGGTTGGATTGAACGTCTGGCACGATGCTCAAAGTCTCTACGGTACAGGCTCCGGCTACCGTTCTTGCCACTGTCTCACGTGTAAAGTAAGTCATAGCTATTAAGGGTATAAAATGAGGGTCGTCAGTAGTGTATGTGTTATAAACAACGAGTCCTGTTCTTACAAATCTCAGAGGCTGCCACCAGGGCTGATCCGGAGGCCAGAGTGATAAGTGTCCGGCCAAAGCAATCTCAGTGGAGGTGATAAGGGCTGCGAGTTGATTATAAAAAGAAGAATTGACTTTTTGTAACTCATTTTGCTCTGTACCAGACAGACTAAACCGAATCGTATGGGTAGATACCTACTCGGTTGATTTGCAGATGCTGTACCAGAATCCGTAACTGATCAGGGTAGAAACTGCCAGCCCGGAACTACCACCGACCAGTTTCAGACCGTCTTCAATTAATGATGTATTATTGTGGTGGCTCAATAAGTTAAATTGTTCTTCTTTCGATACGC
>NZ_JAHHPQ010000807.1:0-2979 GCF_024606245.1 Endozoicomonas sp. SESOKO2 | reverse complement strand
TTACTCAGGCGTATCGAAAGAAGAACAATTTAACTTATTGAGCCACCACAATAATGCATCACTGGTTGAAGATAGTCTGAAACTGGTCAGCAGGAGCTCCGGGCTGGCGGTTTCCACTGTGGTCCATTATGGAGTCTGGTACAGTATCTGCAAATCAACCAAGTTGTTGTCTGACCTTGCGAGACGGTTTAGCTCTATCAACACAGAGAAAAACAACTTGCAAGAGGTCAAATCATCTTTTTGTAATCAATTGGCAGCCGTTCTGACCTCCACTGAGGTTGCTTTGGCCGGAAAGGTTTCACCCTGGCCCCTTGAGCGGCTCTGGTGGCTACCGCTGCGATTTGCAGGAACAGGATTTGCTGGTTACAGAGCATACACTACTCAGGATCCTTATTTTATACCCATAATGACAATGGCTTACTTTACCCATGAGGTTGTGGCAAGAACCGCAGCCGCTGCTGACACCGTGCAGGCTCTGAAGCATCACGATAGACGCTCAATCCAACCTGAAGATTTTGTCTTCAGTGAATACGCTCTGTTGAAATCAATGGCTGGCTTGATGATCGGGACAATAGTTTATGAAAAGTTGGTCAGCAAAGGCTTTTCACCTGTTGAAGCAAGCTTCGTATATCTCCTTTCTGCTTCATTGTCAAAGTCAATATTAGCAATAGGCTATTTATCAGCATCTAATTCAGAAAGTGCTCATGCCTCAGAGGTAGAAGCAGGAGCAGAAATCTTAGCCGGAGCCTTAGCCGGATCATTAGCTGTAGCTACAGACGGAGCCATCGGAGTCGTAGCGGCCTGGAGCTTAAACCCAGTCTTGTTCATAGCCGCAGTTGGCACTCTGGCCTTCTCTCTACCTGAGGTTGAATCCATATACAGAGTTAAAGACAAAGTCCTGTCCGGAGCTCAGACTGGAGTCGGAGTCGGAATTGGAGTCATGGTAATTTTGATAAAACAAAACTCATACCTGGACTCAAACCGTTTATTGAGAAACGTCGCCATTACCCTGACTCCTGCATTGGCTTTGGCTCTGATCAATGGCCTTTCAAACAATGCTGTTTGTGGTGTCGCACTTGAAGAAAGTTTCACCGAAACAGCCCGTATCCAATGGCAGAAGTTTTATGCTCCTTTGGATTATTTGTACACCTTGTTTAATTGACAAATAGTTGCTTTGAACGCTTCGCGAAGGATCTGAATGACTTAAATGTCAGCTGACGTTTCTCTTTGTTAGAATAACTTGACAAAATCATCCCACCGACTTTTATATCGGCCTGTTTCCAAAAACACCTTTGATCGTTCGAGGCGAAACTTGCTCCTGATTCGGACAGCACAATAGTCAACACCTTCCAATAAGTGGCTTAAACTTCATAGCTGAACTATAAAGTCTTTTATCAACAGTAAAGGGGCAAATGGCAGGGACACTATGAAAGTGCTTGCGTATGCTGATCAGTTGAAACAGTTTACTCCCGACAGGTGAAAATTCGTTGATCATTTTCTCAGATAAAATCAGTATCCGAATTTAGGATATAAATAATGAAAATTTGCGTTAAATCACTAACACTATTCACGTGCTTATTTTTTATAAGCTCATTGGCTCATTCAGGCTTATCGAAAGAAGAACAATTTAACTTATTGAACCACTACAATAACGCATCGTTAGTTGAAGATAGCCTGAAACTGCTCATTAGTAGTTCCAGGCTGGCAGTCTCCACTGTAATCAATTATGGATTCTGGTACGGCATCTGCAGATCACCCGAGGTGGTAACTGCCCTAACGGGTCGCTTTGACCTGCCTCGCACAGAGGAAAGTGAATTACAGGAGGTCAAAGCATCTTTTTGCAACCAACTCGCAGCCGTTATCACCTCCACTGAAGTTGCTTTAACCGGGCACCTATCACTCTGGCCCCTTGAGCTAACCTGGTGGCAGCCACTGCGATTTGCAGGAACAGCATACGTTGGTTATCAAACATACACGAACTGTCCTTTTTATCCTGCCGCCGTTATGACTGCGGCATACTTAAGCCATGAGGAAGTGGCAAGAAACGTAGCCGGAGCCACTACCATCCGAGCTTTAAGGCATAAGGACATAGGCAAAACCCAACCTTTAAATTATGCCCTTAGTGAATATAAAATGTTGTCATCAGTCGCTGGCATTATAGTCGGGGCAATAGTCTATAAAAAGATGCTCAACAGAGGTTTAACTTCTGTGAAAGCAGCCTTTGCTTACATGATATCTGCTTCATTGACGAAGACATTATCAACAATATGCTCTCTTTCATTACCTAATTCAGGCAGTGCTGATAGAGTCGAGAAAGAAGCAGGTGCCATAGCAGCAGCTGGAGCCGGAGCAATAGCCGGATCGGTGGCAGCAGCCGGAACCATAGCTCTTTGGTGGCATGGAGATCTATTCCTGGATACAGCTACACTTAGCACCATTGCCTTTGCCATAGTTATACCTGCACACTATCACATAGACGTAGCCAGAGCCGTAGTCGGAATGACATACGGAGTCGTTTTCTTGCAATTTCTATTGCAACAAAGCCTGGAACTGGACTCAAGGCATTTAATGAGAAACATCGCGATTACTCTGGCTCCTGCATTAGCTCTCGCTTTGTTCAATGGACTTTCAAACCATGCTGTTTATGGTGTCACACTTGAAGAAAGTTTCACAGAAACCACCCGTAACCAGTGGAAGAAGTTTTATGCTCCTTTGGATTATTTGTACACCTTGTTTCATTGATAGTGCTCAATCTTGTAGCGGATGTAATTAAAGAATCAGGTTACTTCTGGCAGGTAAGGTTTGACTGATCATTTGCTAATCAAATCAGTCACCCTGATCAAGAGCATGAATGATGAAAAAAACCGGCAAACTAATTCCTCTATGTTCATGCCTATTATTGATATACTCAGTCGCTCATTCAAGCGTATCGAAAGAAGAACAATTTAACTTATTGAGCCACCACAATAATACATCATT
>NZ_JAHHPQ010000087.1:0-23939 GCF_024606245.1 Endozoicomonas sp. SESOKO2 | reverse complement strand
TTTCTCTCTACACAAATGCCGATAGACGATGAAAAGTATATTGTTTCAATCTCTGACAGAATTCAGCAAGACAAAATACTTTTCACAACACCATGTCTATGAAGGGAAATATACCTGACCTGACCGGGCAAGTGAGGAATCATCCTGCAGACCGTTGAACTCTGAGATTCATATCCTCCCAACCCAACCGTCTCAGCCTGGTTAGATAATAGTACTGATTCAAACTTCCAGTGCCATTATCCAATGAGGCTGCTTTCAGCTTCCCGGACGCTGTAATGCGGTCACTATACCAACTCCCGGCGGGTTATCAACTATTGCA
The DNA here is from genome assembly GCF_024606245.1 of Endozoicomonas sp. SESOKO2. Taxonomy (NCBI): domain Bacteria; kingdom Pseudomonadati; phylum Pseudomonadota; class Gammaproteobacteria; order Oceanospirillales; family Endozoicomonadaceae; genus Endozoicomonas; species Endozoicomonas sp. SESOKO2. Next base: position 23,620 of record NZ_JAHHPQ010000087.1, on the reverse strand, counting down.
CAAGGCAACACCGAAGACATAAACATTAACATCTCAATTCAATGGAAGCCGTTGGTATCACTGTGAAGAAAAACAGGTAACAATGACTCAATGAAGCCTGATAAAAATGAACCCAATCTGCTTAAAGACAGAGCCCTTTGACATCATCAGTCAGATTGTTTGTGACAAAAAAACCGCCGGAAAATGGCGGTTTTTTTTACATCGAACAAAGCGCTTAAGCCTTAATCAATGGGTATCCAGTACAGGCATGGACTTAACGAGATCGTCAATAGCCTTCACCTGCATCAGGAAACCCTCCAACTGGGAGAGGCGCAGCGCCGAGGGGCCATCACAACGAGCCGCATCCGGATCAGGATGTGATTCAAGAAAAAGGCCTGCCAGACGAGTCGACATACCGGCCAAAGACAGCTCAGTCACCTGATGACGACGACCACCGGAAGCCGCCCCCATGGGATCTCTGCATTGAAGCGCATGGGTCGCATCAAAAATAACAGGAGACTGGCCAGTCACCTCTTTCATGGTACGAAAACCCAACATATCTACTACCAGATTGTCGTAACCAAAAGAAGAGCCACGCTCACAGAGAATAATCTGTTCATTACCCGCTTCAGCAAACTTATCGACAATATTGCCCATCTGGGAAGGGCTCAGGAATTGAGGCTTCTTGATATTGATCACAGCACCGGTATTGGCCATAGCAAACACCAGATCAGTCTGACGTGCCAGAAAAGCTGGTAACTGAATAACATCGACAACCCCGGCAACTGGCTGGCACTGATGAACTTCGTGAACATCAGTGATCACTGGTACGCCGAACGTTTCCTTCAACTCCTGAAAGATCTTCAAACCTTCTTCCATACCCGGTCCTCGGTAGGAATGGATGGAAGAACGGTTTGCCTTGTCAAAGGAAGCCTTGAAAATGTAGGGAATACCCAGTTTCTCCGTGACAGCAACATAGTGCTCAGCTACTTTCATAGCCATATCACGAGACTCAAGCACATTCATGCCGCCGAACAACACAAATGGCTTGTCATTGGCTACTTCAATAGAGCCGACAGAGACTACTTTCTGATCAGACATGTGCACTCTTAATCCTGTTGAGCCTGATAGTTCAAGGCCGCTTCAATGAATGATTTGAAGAGCGGATGACCATCCCTTGGTGTCGAGGTAAATTCAGGGTGGAACTGGCAAGCCACAAACCAGGGGTGTTCCTTTACTTCCACCATTTCAACCAGAGCATTATCTTCAGAGCGTCCGGAAATAACCAGACCTGCATCCTGCAAAGTCTCAAGGTAATTGTTATTGACCTCATAACGATGACGGTGCCGCTCAATGACAGTGTCTTTACCGTAGGCAGAATGAGCCTGTGTTCCAGAGATGAGGTTACACAGCTGAGCCCCCAATCTCATAGTTCCTCCCAGATCGGAAGCCTCAGTACGTGTCTCCAGAGCACCATCGGAAGACAACCATTCAGTAATCAAGCCTACCACCGGATGCTCGGCGTTTTGATCAAACTCGGAGCTGTTAGCCCCTTCCAGACCCGCTTTGTTACGAGCGTATTCAATAACTGCAACCTGCATACCCAGACAGATACCCAAATAGGGAATCTTGCTCTCGCGAGCATGACGAACCGCCTGAATCTTGCCCTCCACACCACGATGGCCAAAACCACCGGGCACCAGAATCGCACTGACACCTTCCAGACGACTCAGACCCTCCTGCTCAAGCAGCTCGGAGTCAACATAACGGATGGTGACCTTGGTACGGGTTTTCAATCCGGCATGGCGAACCGCCTCAATCAGGGATTTATAGGCATCCAGAAGCTCCATATATTTACCCACCATGGCGATGGTCACTTCTTTCTGTGGATGAGTGTCACGGTCCACAACATCCGCCCATTCAGACAGGTCTGCAGCCGGTGTATCCAGATTGAATTTATCGACAACAATTTGGTCCAGACCCTGCTCATGGAGCATCTGGGGAATGCGGTAAATGGTATCAGCATCTTCCAGAGAGATAACCGCACGCTCTTCCACGTTCGTGAACAGAGAGATCTTGCGACGGGCAGAGGCTTCAATAAACTGTTCGCTGCGGCAAACCAGAATGTCTGGCTGAAGGCCGATAGACCGCAGTTCTTTAACCGAGTGCTGGGTAGGCTTCGTCTTGGTTTCACCAGCCGTCTTTATGTAGGGCACCAGAGTCAGGTGCATCAGCAATGCGCGGGAAGAACCCAGCTCGACTTTCAATTGGCGAATGGCTTCAAGAAATGGCTGAGACTCAATGTCACCCACAGTGCCGCCAATTTCAACCATCGCTATATCAACATCGCCGGCACCCTGGACAACGCGACGCTTGATTTCATCAGTAATGTGAGGAATAACCTGAACTGTGCCGCCCAGATAATCTCCGCGACGTTCTTTGCGAAGAACATCCTGATAGACTCTACCCGTAGTAAAGTTATTACCTTGCTTCATGGTGGTGCGCACAAAACGCTCATAATGGCCCAGATCAAGATCGGTCTCCGCACCATCTTCAGTAACAAATACTTCACCATGTTGGAACGGGCTCATGGTACCCGGATCAACGTTGATGTAGGGATCCAGTTTAAGCATTGTCACCTTAAGACCGCGTGCCTCAAGGATAGCTGCGAGGGAAGCTGATGCGATGCCTTTGCCTAATGAGGAAACAACACCACCCGTGACGAAAATATAACGCGTCATTGTTATCTGCTGACTCTTAAATGCGGGAAAAAAATGGATACTCAAGATGGGAGATCAGGATACCAAAACCACTACTAAACGTAAAACACATACTGAGAAAATGCGTAGAAAGTTTAGTTTAAGTCCTGCTCTCGAGACTCAAACATCAGGACGCCAGGACAGGCGTCTGCCCAGACCCGGCTCACTGGTGTGGGTGACTGTCACAAACACTCCCGGTAAGGCCACCAGATCATCCCCGTGAAAAACAAAAGGAATAGACCCCCTGACCCAGGGGGGGACTTTATAGTCCTGCAACCAACGCTTGATCGTTTTACGACCCACACGTCCTTTCACAGCGACTTTCAGTCCTGCCGGTAGCTGAGAACGAAAAAGTATGCGTAATGGCGCTTCAGGGAGTCGCACATCCCCTCCCTCACCCAACGACAAATGCCCTCCAGAAAAAGGCAGTTCGATGGCTCTATCCTTGTCCCACTGCCAGTCAAAGCCTTCTTGCTGGATCAGCTCAGGTTTACGAAGCAGCACCAGCTTTCTGGCAAAGCGACGTAAGAGAAAAGCGCCTAAAGAGACAACTGGCTCAGCGTCCTCTGCCGCATCAATCAAATCTGTGAACAGGACATTCAACCGGACTCTGCCGGGCATTTGGACCTGATGAGTCGCCAGCCAATAACGAACGACTCTCCGGGCTGCTTTGCCATTAATAAGCTTGAGCGCTTCCAGATCTAAAACGCTGCGCTCACCCCACAAACAGGACGGTGGGGTTTGAATAATCTGCCGGGCATGATGTTCTGTTTGCTCAAGCATCATCTGATTCGCTTCAGAGACATCTTCAGAAAACTGCGCCAATCGAGCTGTGGCACCCGGCCAGACAGCCTCAATCTGCGGTATCAGATTTTGCCTCAGGAAATTACGACGAAACCTCTGATTTTGATTGGATTCATCTTCCACAAAATCCAAGTAATGATTTTTTGCATAATTTTCAATAGATTGCCTGGAAATATTAAGCAAAGGTCTAAACAGGACTCCGCCACCAAACTCCCTTGAAACAGGCATACCGGCTGCACCATCCAGACCACTGCCTCGCAGTAATCTGAAGAGCACCGTTTCCGCCTGATCGTTCTGATGATGCCCCATCAACAGACAACCACCTTCGGGAAGACAGCTCTCAAAAACGGCATAGCGCGCTTCACGGGCTTGTTGTTCTATATCAGAGGACGGCTCAATAACGACTCTAACCACCTCCAGAGGCACCTGCCATTGCTTGCAGAGAGACAGACAGTGTTCCGCCCAGGCATCAGCGTTATCACTGAGCCCATGATGAATATGAACTGCCGAGAGAGACCCAATCACTCCCTCTTCACGCATAGACACCAGTAAATGAAGAAGAACAGTGGAATCCACACCACCGCTGAAGGCCACTACAATGGGCTTCCCGGCAACCGTTTTGAGTTGCTCAGAGAGGTGTTCAATTAATGAGATAAATCCTTCACTCCCGGATGGAATGAAACACTTTTTCAATCGTTGATCCTTTTTAATAGGCTGATCAGCCATCAGACAGAGCCGTAATCCCTGATTCGCTGGTAACGGCTTTCAATCAATTCATCAGCGTCCATTTTCTCCAGTTTCAGAAGCTCCTCTTCCAGGGCATCACCTAGTGCAGCGGCCATCACGTCTGGCTGACTGTGAGCGCCACCGAGAGGCTCTTTGACCAGACGATCCACCAGCCCCAACTCCTTTAGCCGGGTTGCGGTAACACCCATGGCTTCTGCAGCGGTAGAGGCATATTCAGACTTCTTCCAGAGAATCGATGCACAGCCCTCCGGAGAGATCACCGAGTAAATTGAGTTTTGCAACATTAACAGCCGGTCACAGACACCAATGGCCAGCGCACCACCGGAGCCACCCTCTCCAATGACCGTAGAGATAATGGGCACTCTAAGACGGGACATAACGGCCAGATTGTAGGCTATAGCCTCACTCTGGCCACGCTCTTCTGCACCAATTCCCGGATAAGCACCCGGAGTATCAATAAACGACATGATGGGCATTTTGAATCGTTCGGCCATCTCCATGAGTCGACAGGCCTTCCGGTAGCCTTCGGGCTTGGGCATGCCAAAGTTACGAAGTACTTTTTCTTTGATCTCACGGCCTTTCTGATGACCAATCACCATCACCGGGCGACCATTGAATCGGGCAATGCCACCAATCATTGAAGGATCATCGGCAAAGTGTCGATCACCATGCAGCTCATCAAACTCAGTAAAAAGATGTTGAATGTAATCCAGAGTGTAAGGACGACGCGGGTGTCTTGAAAGCTGAGCTACCTGCCAGGCAGACAGATCAGAAAAAATCTGTTCAGTCAGGGTTTTGCATTTATCCTGCAGACGGCTGATTTCATCAGTAATATTCAGCTCGGCATCGCTGCTGACCAGTCTCAGTTCTTCGATCTTGGCTTCCAACTCAGCGATTGGCTGTTCAAAATCCAGATAGTTCGGGTTCATAGATTCCACTTCAAGAGTTCAGCATCAGCGAAAAATACGTAAAAGCGACCAGGATGTCGAGTGAATAAGAGTAAGCGTCTGTTACTGATACTCAACTTTGGCGGACTCCTTACCCAGCCATTGCCTCAAGCCCAGCACAAGATCATCACTGGGACTGACATTCCATTTTTCGCCTAACTGGAGACTGGCGGAAGCGTCTTCACGATTGTAGTTGACCTGCACCGGAAGCCGACCCGGATGCTGTTCGAGCAAGCCGGACATTTTGGTATGAAACGCTCTGTCCACCTGCTCACTGCTTAAATCTACCAGCAGCCTGCGGGCATAGTAGCTTCGGGCATCGATCAGGTTGAGGGCTTTCCTGGCCCTGACCTTGAGGCTACCAGAATAATCATCAAAACTGACCTCCCCTTCGAAGACAATCACCGTATCCATCTTGATAAGTGCCTGACATTGCTCAAAAACATCTGCAAAGATAGACACTTCAATCCGTCCAGTACGATCATCCAAGGTAACAAAGCACATTTTGTCGCCGCGTTTATTTTTCATGGTCCTCATGGCCACCACCAAACCGGCTATGTTCTGACTTTCTCCTCTGGCCGGCTGAAGATCCCTGATACGGTTACGAATAAAGTGCTTGATCTCCTGCTCATATTCATCAATGGGATGACCGGTCAGATACAAACCCAACGTGTCTTTTTCGCCCCCCAGCCTGACTTTGTCAGTCCACTCTTCGACACTGTCATACTTGTCATAGATATTCTCCTCTCCGGCTGGCACCAGTGCTCCAAACAAATCGCCATGACCAGAGTCAAAGCTCTTGGCAGCCTGATCTGCCGCCTTCATGGCTTCAGGCTGACTGGACTCCAATACCGCGCGGTTAAAGTTGTATCGAGACTTTTTACCCGGCGCAGGCCCCAGCAGGTCAAGGGCACCGGAACGAATCAAAGCTTCCAGAACCCGCTTATTGATACTCCTGGCATCGACACGCTCACAGAAATCAAAGAGATCCTTGAACGGGCCGCCAGACTTTCTGGCTGCAACAATAGACTCAATAGGCCCTTCCCCCACGCCCTTGATGGCACCCAGGCCATAAACAATATGTCCGTCGTCATTAACACCAAACATATAGTCACCACTGTTTACATCCGGCGGCAGGACTGTCAGTTCCATCTCACGACACTCTTCAATGAACGTCACGACCTTGTCAGTATTCTGCATATCCGAACTCATGACCGCCGCCATAAACTCAGCAGGGTAATGGGCTTTCAGCCAGAGCGTCTGATAAGAGACCAGAGCATAGGCGGCCGAGTGAGATTTATTGAAACCGTAACCAGCGAATTTCTCCACGAGGTCGAAGATTTTCATCGCCAGTTCGCCATCAATCCCCTGCTTGATAGCCCCTTCTTCAAAGACAGCCCTCTGCTTGGCCATTTCTTCAGGTTTTTTCTTACCCATAGCCCGACGGAGCATATCCGCACCACCCAGGGTGTAGCCTGCCAGCACCTGAGCGATCTGCATAACCTGCTCCTGATAAAGGATGATGCCATAGGTAGGCTGAAGAATCGGCTGAAGCCACTCATGCTGATATTGAGCATCCGGATAGGACAACTCTTCCCGGCCATGCTTGCGGTTGATAAAATTATCCACCATGCCCGATTGCAGCGGTCCCGGGCGGAACAAAGCCACGAGAGCGATAATATCTTCAAAACAGTCGGGCTGAAGCCGCTTGATCAGATCTTTCATACCCCGGGATTCAAGCTGGAAAACGGCTGTTGTCTCAGCTCGCTTAAGCATGTCGTAGGAGAACTTGTCCTCCAGATCGATCATCATGATGTCGAGTTCATCCTCGCCAAGCTGCTGGCGACGGGGATTGATCATTTTCAGCGCCCAGTCGATGATGGTCAGGGTTCTTAGCCCCAGGAAGTCAAACTTCACCAGACCGGCTGACTCAACATCATTTTTGTCAAACTGGGTAACGACACCGCTACCGGATTCATCACAGTAAAGCGGAGCAAAATCTGTCAGTTTGGTGGGTGCTATAACGACACCACCGGCATGCTTACCAACATTCCGGGTAACCCCTTCCAGCTTGAGCGCCATATCCCAGATTTCCTTGCCATCTTCATCGATATCAAGAAAATCCCTGATCATGGCTTCCTGCTCATAAGCCTTGCTGAGCGTCATACCAATTTCGAAGGGGATCATTTTCGAGAGCCGGTCTGCCAGACCATAGGACTTACCCTGCACCCTGGCTACGTCCCTGACCACCGCTTTAGCCGCCATGGTACCGAAGGTAATTATCTGGGATACCGCATCACGGCCATAAGTTCTGGCCACATAATCAATAACCCTGTCCCGGCCATCCATGCAGAAGTCGACGTCAAAGTCAGGCATGGATACACGTTCAGGATTAAGGAATCGCTCGAACAGCAGGTCGTACTGAATAGGGTCCAGATCAGTAATTTTTTGAGCGTAAGCCACCAGTGAGCCAGCACCGGAACCACGACCCGGCCCTACCGGAATGCCGTTATTTTTAGACCACTGAATAAAGTCCATTACGATCAGAAAGTAGCCCGGAAATCCCATCTGGAGAATAATATCCAGCTCGAAATCAAGACGATCCCGGTACACTTTTTCTTTGCTCGCGTATTCAGGATCAGCAGGGTTCAGAATGGTTTGCAAACGCTCGGTCAAACCATCGTGAGAAAACTTCCTGAAAAACGCATCCATCGTCATCTCTTCAGGGATGGGAAATTCTGGCAGAAAGTACTCGCCCAGATGCACATATACCGAGCAGCGCCGGGCAATTTGCACTGAATTTTCAAGCGCTTCAGGTATGTCGGAGAAGAGTTCGCACATCTCTTCTTCCGTTTTCAAATATTGCTCTTCGCTGTAGCGCTTGACCCTGCGCGGGTCGTCCAACGTTGAACTTTCACCAATGCACACCCGGGCTTCGTGGGCTTCGAAGTCTTCTTTGTTGATGAACATGACATCGTTGGTGGCCACCACCGGACAATTGTATTTTTCAGCCAGAGTTATGGAGCCGTGCAAACACTCCTCATCACCGGCTCGCGAGGTTCTGTGAAGCTCAAGGTAGTAACGCCCCGGGAAGGCTTCCATCCATTCGGTCAAAAGCTCACCTGCCAGTGCTTCATTGCCATTGAGAATAGCCTGACCTACATCCCCTTCCCTGGCAGCTGACAGCGCTATCAGGCCTTCAGATTTTTCCTGAATCCATTCCCTTTTGACAACGGCCCTGCCATGGCGCTGATTTTCCAGGAATGACTGGGAAATCAGCTCTGTGAGATTTCTGTAGCCATGCTCATTCATGGAAAGCAGCACAAGTCTGACAGGCTCAAGAGCCGGATCAGAATGCGTCACCCAAAGGTCAGCCCCACTGATTGGTTTAATACCCGCCCCCTGGGCACCGTTATAAAATTTTACCAGTGAGCAAAGGTTCGACTGATCCGTAACAGCCACAGCAGGAAAACCCTGCTCTCCAGCTGCCTTGATCAGGGGCTTGATGCGGACCAGGCCATCGCTCAGGGAAAATTCTGTATGAAGTCTCAGATGTATGAAACGTGCAGGCATGAGTGAAGGTAAACCGACTAATGGTGATTTTTAATTCTAACAACAGAGCTGAGTTATCTGCCAGCTCTGTCAAACCCCTGATGCTTCCAGTGCTTCACGGACGGGCCTGAAAGAACGACGGTGAATAGCTGTCGCCCCGAGTTTTTTCAGGGCATCGATGTGAACTTTGGTTGGATAACCCTTGTGACCAGCTATCCCGTAACCCGGATAAAGCTTTTCCAGTTCAACCATTTCACGATCACGTGTTACTTTCGCCAGAATGGAGGCTGCCCCAATCTCTGGAATGCGTCCATCCCCTTTCACCACAGCCTCAGCAGGACATGGCAGATCAGGACAGCGATTACCATCGATCAAGGCCAGTTCAGGCTTCACTGAAAGGCCTGCAACCGCCCTCTGCATGGCCAGCATAGTAGCATGAAGAATATTCAGTTCATCGATCTCATGAACTTCAGCCCTTCCGATGGACCAGGCCAGTGCTCTCTCTTTGATTTCTTCAAAGAGAACGTCACGTTTCTTTTCAGACAGTTTCTTGGAATCATTCAGACCGACGATGGGATAGGCAGGATCGAGGATAACAGCAGCCGTGACTACCGGACCACAGAGCGGACCTCGACCCACTTCATCGACACCACAAATCCGTGTCACTTTCTCGGGGACAGTGAATAAACCCAGATCATTTTGTTGCATTGTATTTTCCTACCACTGACATCACCGCCTCATAAGCCAGTGCACTGGCATCTCGCTTTAGGGTTTTGTGAATCGCCGTAAATTCCCGCACCAGATGATTTCGCCATTCTTGATCGTCTAATGCCTTTATCATGGCTTTATGGAGCTTTTCAGTGGTCGCATCGTCTTGCAACAATTCGGGGACACAGGGCTCGTTCGCCAACAAATTCGGCAACCCTACATGATCTACTTTCACCAACCGGCTGAGAATGGCAAAACTCAATGACGCCATTCGATAACTGATCACCATGGGCTTCTTGTGCAGAGCCGCCTCAAGGGTAGCAGTTCCCGATGCAATCAAAATGGCATTGGCTGCCGCCATCATTACGGACGTTTTACCAATGGCAACCATGACATCCAGATCCGAAAAATCTTCCAACAGTGGCAGTAGCTGTAACTTTCTCTTTTCACTGGCGCAGGGAATCAGGAACCGAATATCGGGATGATCTTTCTTTAACAGACGCGCCGTTTCTAAAAAAAGCCTCCCCAAACGAGCTACTTCCGCTTTTCGACTGCCTGGCAACAGGGCCACCACAAGCCCTTCTTCAGCTATTCCAAGACAGCGTCGAGCTTTAACAGTGTCCGGCTCCCGGGCCACCTGATCGGCCAGAGGATGACCAACAAACGTCACCGGGACTCCATGTCCCTGATAGTAATCCGCTTCAAACGGAAGCAGCGCGAGCATATGATCAACCGAGCGCCTGATTTTTTTCAAACGCCCTTCCCGCCATGCCCAAACCTGAGGACTTACATAATGAACGGTGGGTATATCATTGGATTTAAGGTACTTTTCCAATGGCAAGTTAAAGTCAGGCGCATCAATTCCGATAAAAACATCCGGCTTTTCTAACACAAAGGTTTCTTTCAGCTGCCTGCGAATGCCTAATAACTCTTTCAGTCGTCCCAGTACTTCAACAAGCCCCATCACCGAAAGTCTCTCCATGGGAAAAAGACTCTCAAACCCTTCGGAGATCATCATCGGGCCACCGATTCCGTAACATCGGGCATCAGGATGATGGCGTTTGATCTCTTTAATCAGCGCTGCCCCCAGAAGATCACCCGAGGCCTCCCCGGCCACCAGAGCAAATGACAGTGTTCTGGACATTCCTATTTACCGTGAAAAATATGTGGCTGGCAGGAAAGGCCGAATCCCGGAATCAGCGTGTGATACCGCGAGTCGACGCTTTCAGAGAATCAATCAGCAACTGGATTTCAGGCTGTTTCTCCATGGATTCAAGCCTGCCCAGTGCCTCATTGGTTCGCAGACCCTGTCGATAGATCAGCTTGTAACACTGGCGTAATCCCCGGATCAGTTCCGGACTGTAACCACGGCGCCTCATCCCCTCAAAGTTCATGCCGTGCGCCTTGGCCGGGTTGCCACTGACCATCACGAATGCAGGAACATCCTTGAAGATAGCAGTGTGAGCAGCACTCATACTGTAATCACCGATTACACAGAACTGATGGACGGTGGTAAATCCGCCAAGGATAACCCCATCACCGATCCTGACATGACCTGCCAGCGTAGCGTTATTGGCCATGATAATGTTATCGCCAACAATGCAGTCATGAGCCACATGGACATAAGCCATCAACAGGTTGTTACAGCCGATCCGGGTGATCGAATGATCCTGAGTAGTCCCCCGATGTATAGTGCAGCCTTCGCGGATTACGTTATTGTCGCCGATTTCCAGCCAAGTCCTTTCACCTGCGTACTTCAGATCCTGACAATCTTCGCCGACACTGGCAAATTGAAAAATACGGTTATTTCTACCTATTCTGGTGTGCCCTTTGACAACCGCATGGGCGTGAATTTCTGTTCCAGAGTCAATTTCAACGTTTGCGCCGACAACGGCATAGGGTCCGACCTTTACGTCCGGTGCCAGAACGGCATTCGGATCGATGATGGCTGTCGGATGAATCAACTCATCTCGAACAGCATTTGATTCTTGGCTGGAACGGGAATCAATCAAGACTATAGTTCCTTTCTTGCACAGGTTATTTCAGCAGAACGCGCTATCTTACCACCAACCAACCTTTGACAGGAGAACTTCCAGATATTTCTTTTCAAGGTTACAAGTTCAGCCCTGTCTTCCTGCCTGACTTTCATCCGGAAACTCAGAATATGAGACACCTGCTCCGTGGACTCAGTTAACGGAACACCCGGCTAATGACAACAAAAGGCTGGAAAACCAGCCTTTTAGCAATGCGTACCGATTGAACAGTACATAAAAACACCTCTCACTCGTCGAGTCGACGTTCACACTGCTTCAAACGTTTGGCCATGTCGTCAAGCTTCCTGAAGCGCACTGCATTCTTTCGCCACTCCGCAACCTCCATCATGCCGGTTCCGGAGGCGTAGGCACCTGAGCGGGATATGGACTTGGTGACCATCGCCATTCCAGACAAATGAACATGATCAGCAATAGTGATATGCCCCGCAAGACCCGAAGCACCCGCAATAGTGCAATACTCACCGACCCTGGTACTACCGGAAATACCAACATTGGCAGCAATAGCGGTGTGCTTGCCTATCACCACGTTGTGAGCAATCTGGACAAGATTGTCGATCCTGACGCCGTCGTGTATCACCGTATCACCCAATGCGCCACGATCAATACAGGTACAGGAACCAATCTCAACATCGTTACCAATAACCACTCCACCAATCTGGGCAATTTTATGCCACCGGCCATCTAAACAGGCATTACCAAAACCATCAGCCCCAATAACAGCATTGGCATGAATAATACAGCGTTCACCAATAAAAACACCGTGACAGATTGAAACATTCCGACAGACATGACTGTTCTTGCCAATAACAGTGTCATGACCAATCACAGCACCTGAATCAATGCGAACACCTTCAGAGATCTGAGTTCCCGATTCAACCACTACCTTAGGACCTATTGCGGCCGATGGATGAATCTCAGCGTCTGAAGCAATAACTGCAGAGGGGTGGACACCTTCCGGCTGCCCTTTATCGGTATCGAAGAGGTGAGAAAGAGCAGCATACCCCAGGTAGGGATTGTCAAGAACCAGTGCATTTCCAGCCCATGTCTCAGCCTGAGCCGGGGCCAATATAACGGCACTGGCCCCAGTGTTCTTCAGATAGCGGGCGTAGGCGGGGTTCGCTAAAAAAGCCAGCTCCCCTGAAACAGCATCCTGAAGGGTGTTCAAACCAAAGATACACTCGCCAGGATTACCCTTGAGTTCAGCATCAGCCCTGTCAGCCAGCTCAGACAGGGTAAAGGAAAAAGACTGCTTCATGAATTACTTCAACTTGTTCATGCGCTCAATCACCTTGCGAGTGATATCAAACCCGGGCTTGACGAAACGCGCAGCACCTCTCTCCAGAACCAGATCGTAATCCTGCTCTTTAGACACTTCCTCGATTGCTTTTTCAAGCTTCGGCCTCAACTTACCCAGCTCAGTCTGATCAGAACGGGCTTTTTCGCTACGCAACTGTCGATCTTGCAGCTGCAGATCTTCAAACTTACGCTTGATCTCAACCTGCCGACTCTCACGCTGGCCTTCAGTGAGCGTGGGACCGTCTTTCTGAAGCTTTTGTTCCAGTGCTCTGAGTTCATCCTGCAGTGCTTTGAGCTTCTTGATTTTAGGAGCAAACGTCTTTTCAGCTTCTTTGGCATACTTTTTAGCTGCGTCTGATTCCAGAACAGCCATCTCTGAATCCACAACAGCGATTTTTTGTGCCTGCGCTAACGGAGATAACAGTAGCAGAGCAACAAACGCCAATTTGATCGATTTCAAGTTCATTCTCCTGAATAAAAACGCAAAGTCCAAAACTGAGTATACCTCTGTATACCAGAAACTCTCTGAAGCCTGAAATACTCACCCGATAAATTCTAAAACAGCTTCGGAGCTTCCCTACAACGGCATGCGAGAACCGCCTCATTATAATGAAATGGCACTATATCGCATCTATTTATACTACTGTGCTTGTATAGAATCAGTAAAAAGTGACCGCTTCTTAGGGCAAAAACAGTGGGCACCTATCGTATACAGAACCATGATTCTATATTGTCAGATCATGGAAAAAGTCAGGGGAAAGTAAAGTTGAAAGCCAACAGGAAGTCATCTGGCCAGCTTTCATCATTATAGTGCCTTCTGACAATCTCATTGAGAGCTGCGAATGTCGACAAGCTGCCCCCAATAAGATCATGAAAGCCTCTTAAAAAGGTGTACCGAGGGAGAACGCAAACACCTGAGTCTCGTCTTCTCCTTCGGGATTGAGGGCTTTGGCCAGACTAAAAGTCAGCGGTCCAAGCGGCGTAATCCAGGTTAGTCCCACACCCACACTGTAACGGAGCGAACCAAAGTCTGGCTGCGAACAATCCTTGATGTCACCACTGGGACAGCTGGTATCAAAGACATTACCGTAATCAAAGAACAGACTGGTTCTTAACGAACGCTGATCTTTTACAAAAGGCAGAGGGAAGAGCACTTCAGCGGTACCCTCGAAGACAAAATCACCGCCAATGGCGTTGTAATCATTGTCATTCTTCTCTTTAGCTTTAGGACCCAGAGAGTTGTCTTTGTAGCCACGAACAGAGCCAAAGCCACCTGCATAAAAATGCTCGAAGAAAGGTATATCAGTGGTATCACCATAGGCTCCAATATAACCAATTCTGGTAGAAATGCGCCCTGTCAGTGAGCCAGTAAAAGGATAGAAGTACTGACCACGATAAATGAGCTTGTAGAAATTGACATCCGATCCCGGAATGGTCACCTGCACCGAGGCGCTCTGAGAATAACCCCGTGTAGGCAGCAAGCCGCGATTCAATTCATTTTCAGACCAGCTCAGCGTCGATTTGATGTTTGTGAAACTATCACCATTCTCTTTCAAATAGTCGAGAATATAATCCGGTGTTTCTGAACCCGTTGTAATGCTGGTAGCATCAACACCCAACCCCATACTGATAGACTGAGTTTCCGAAATCGGGTAACCAAAGTTAACATTCGCACCGGTCGTGTCTGCAGCGTAGTTCGAAATATCTGTATCACTGTAATCATAAGAACGATGGTACAAGTTAAAACCACGGCTCACACCATCTACGGTGAAGTAAGGATCCGTAAAACTGAAGTTATAAAGCTGGCTGACATCACTCTTGTTCAGACCCACAGATACTTTGTTACCCGTCCCCAGGAAATTGTTCTGACTAATAGAGCCACCCAACAACAGACCATCAGACTGGGAGAAACCCACACTGGCTGAAATACTGCCCGAAGGCTGCTCTTCAACGGTATAGTTTACATCGATCAGATCACTGGTTCCGGGAACCGGAGGTGTTTCAATATTGACTGACTTGAAGAAACCCAGACGCTCAAGACGCACCTTGGACTGCTCAATTTTCTGAGTGTTCGCAGAAGCCCCCTCCATCTGACGCATCTCACGACGCAGAACCTCATCTTCGGTTTTGGTATTTCCAGAGAAGTTAAGCCTGCGAACATAAGCACGCTTACCGGGATCAACAAAGAAAGTCAGGGAAACGGTCTTCTTTTCGTGATCCGGAGTAGGTATACCCGTCACATTGGCAAAGGTATAACCTTCATTACCGAGACGCCTGCTCAGAATTTCTTCTGTTGTGGTAATCACACGGCGGGAAAATACCTGTTCAGGCTTGGCCAGCAACAGGCTTTTGGCCTCTTCCTCAGGGATAATTAAGTCGCCCGCCAGCTTGACATCACTAATTGTGTATTTATCGCCTTCGTCAATATTCACTGTGATAAAGACACTTTGTTTGTCTGGGCTGATCGACACCTGGGTGGAGCGAATATTAAAGTTGATGTAACCACGGTCCAGGTAATAGGAGCGGAGTCGCTCCAGATCACCCGATAACTTTTCACGGGAATACTTATCGCTGGAACCAAAGAATGAAAGCCAGTGAGATTCTTTAAGTTCAAACAGATCTAGCACATCTTGCTGAGGAAAAACCGTGTTACCAACAACATTGATATGTTGAATGGTCGCGACCTTTCCCTCTTTGACATTAATCGTTAGCTTGACCCGGTTTCGAGGCTGAGCTTCAACATCAGCGGTAATTCTCGCACCGTAACGACCCTGAGCAACATACTGACGCTCCAACTCAAGTCGAATAGCCTCCAGAGTTGCCTGCTGAAAAATCTCACCTTCGGCCAGGCCCGACTTGCTCAGGCCCTGTTTGAGATCATCCGTCTTGATGGCTTTATTACCCTTAATGACAATTTCACTGATGGAAGGTCGCTCAATAACCGAAACGACCAGAACATCGCCATCTCTGGCCATTTGAATATCTTTGAAATACCCTGTCCGGAACAGGGATTTAGCTGCACTGGAAATCTGCACAGATTCAATATCATCGCCAACTTCTATGGGCAGAGCATTAAATACTGTACCGGCTGAAACCCTCTGGAGGCCATCAATCCGGATATCAGACACTACAAAAGCGTTAGCACCTGACGCATAGGCCATTGAGCCAATCAGCAGAGACAACAGTGATCGCTTCATGGAATCCGTTCTTAGTCCGTGTTCATTTTTCACTCTGGGTAGTCGCATCAGAAAAGCCGGCTTATGTCATTATAAAGAGCCAGCATCATTACACTGACCACCAGAGTCACCCCAATTTTCAACCCAACCATCTGAGCCTTTTCAGACAGCGGCTTTCCTCTGACCCATTCCACCAGATAAAACAACAGGTGTCCTCCATCCAGTACAGGAATAGGCAGTAAATTTAAAACCCCAAGACTGACACTCAACATAGACAGGAAGTAGAGAAAATTCTCCAGCCCTGATTGCAGGGATGCGCCAGCCACTTTAGCAATGGTAATGGGACCGCTCAAGTTTTTTACCGAAACCAAGCCAACAACCATCTTCCACAGCGACTCAAGCGTCATTTCCGTCAAAGCTGACGTAGCCTGAATGGCTTTAGGAATTGCAGACAGAGGGTTAAATTGCAAGGTTCTGATCATATCGTCAGGCCAGGAGACTGACTGAACACCTGCACCGATATAACCGACAAGCTGACCCTCCACCTCTTTCTCACCGGGCGTCATGGTAATGCTCCGGAGACTACCCTTTCGCTCAATTTCTAATTGCAGTGTTTTGCCAGGGTGACTACGAATCAGGTTAACCCATGCCAGCCAATCCTGTACAGGCTCACCATTGGTTTTGAGGATTTTGTCACCCGTCTGAAGGCCCGCCTGCTCGGCAGCACCACCCGCTACAACCTGACCGATAACGGCTGGTATTTGAGGTGAATAGGGGACAATCCCCAGCGCTTTGACTGGATTCAGATCCTCTTGACCTACCAGCCAGTCGTTCAGAGGCACCTGCCTGACGACTTCACTCCCTACCGGCTTTTGGCCGGGGATTCCCTGCCTGACAGTTACATCGACAGAACGATTGTCGCCAATAAACGACAAAAGCTCCATATTAACCTGCTGCCACCCGGGTGTATCTGCCGAACCGATTCTTAAAATCTCATCTCCAGGCTGAATACCAGCCACGGCTGCAGGAGAGTCAGGTAATACTTGCTCAACCTGTGGTAGCATGGTCTTTACGCCCAGTACATACATTAACCAGAGCGCGGCTATGGCCAGCAGGAAATTAGCGATCGGCCCCGCGGCCACAATCGCTATCCGGGAGAGGACCGGTTTATTGTTAAAAGCGAACGCCTTCTCCGATTCGGGTACAGGCCCCTCCCGCTCATCCAGCATCTTGACATAACCACCAAGAGGGATGGCTGCAATCACGTATTCAGTGCCCTGACGATCGGTGCGACTCCAAAGTGGTTTGCCAAAGCCTACTGAAAAGCGCAGTACCCTGACACCACATCGCCGAGCCACCCAAAAATGACCAAATTCATGAATACTGACAAGAATCCCTAACGTTATGACAAAGGCCAGAAACGTCTGCAAAGTTCCAAATATCATTTCGCGTTACCCAACCTCCGTTACGCCAGACTGACTGCCTCGACCCTGAACTTCCAGACAGCAGCAGTTGACAGAGTTTTATGATTCAATGTACGACTGTAAATAGAATATCGCCAGAATGACAGTGAAATATATGCATTTAAACCTTAAGAACATCAAGCTGTCTTGTGCCAATATTCAATCTGGGTTCTGGCCTGTAACCTGGCCTTTCGATCAGCATCCAGCACCTGCTCAATATCACCAGCACTCTTCACCTGAAGCGCCTGAAGAGTGGCATCAATGACTTCCGGGATACGATCAAAGCGAAGATGATCGCCCAGAAAGGCTTCTACAGCCGCCTCATTGGCTGCATTAAGCATAGCGGCAGCAGTACCACCAGTAGATGCAGCATCCTGAGCCAGCTGCAAACACCTGAAACGCTGCAGACAGGGCTTCTGAAAATCCAGCCTGCCAACATCGGCCAGAGAAAGTGGCTCTACACCGGACTGGATGCGTTCCGGCCAGGCCATTGCATGAGCAATAGGTGTGCGCATATCCGGGTTCCCCATCTGGGCCAGAACCGAGCCATCCTCATAGTCCACCAGAGAATGAATAATACTCTGCGGATGAATCACCACTTCGACCTGTGAGGGGCGGGCACCAAAGAGCCAGCACGCCTCAATAAACTCAAGCCCCTTGTTCATCATGGTCGCCGAGTCTACAGAGATTTTTCGCCCCATACGCCAGTTCGGATGAGCACAGGCCTGGGCAGGCGTGACAGCTGGAAGAGCTTCTACCGGAATATCCCTGAAAGGACCACCCGAAGCGGTTAATAAAATCCTGCGAACCCCAATGCTCTGAAGACCTTGTCGATAACCATGAGGAAGGCACTGAAAGATAGCATTGTGTTCACTGTCAATAGGCAACAACTGAGCTCCGGACTCTTTCACTGAATCCATAAAAAGCGCACCAGTCATTACCAGCGCCTCTTTGTTTGCCAGCAAGACTTTCTTGCCTGCCTTGACAGCAGCCAGAGTAGGCAAAAGACCTGCCGCTCCGACAATAGCTGCCATGACGATATCGACGTCTGAATCAGCGGCCACCTGAGCGACTGAACGGCTACCACCCAGAACCTCTGTTTTGATTCCTTCAGCTTTAACCGACACCCTCAACTGGTCTGCAACAGCAGGATCTGACATTACAGCAAAGTCGGGCTTAAATGCCCTGACCTGCTCCAGCATCGGGTCATGACTCCGACATGCGACCAGCGACCTTACTTTATAACGATCACTGTTTCGGGCAATGACATCCAGAGTGTTTTTTCCGATAGACCCGGTTGAGCCCAGTACACAAACCTGCTGCATGCTTAACTCCCACCGATAACCAAAGCAAGAGTAAAGACCGGCACAGCCGCCGTCAGGCTGTCTATTCGATCCAGCACCCCACCATGGCCGGGCAGTAAATTACTACTGTCCTTAATCCCACGCTCTCGCTTGAGCATACTTTCAAAAAGATCGCCCAGCACGGAAACCAGCACGACAACTATTGAAAGCACTAAAAGCCCCAGCCCACGGGCAAAAGAAAGGTCAAAGTAGAGCCCCACACAGGCCGCTACCAGTAACGACATCAGCAGCCCGCCCACTAATCCTTCAATCGTTTTCTTGGGACTCACCCGTTCAGCCAGCTTGTGACGCCCGAGACCCTTACCGGCAAAATAGGCCCCCACATCGGCCGCCCAGACGAGCAGGAATACCAGCATGATGGTCCAACCCTGCTGGTCATGGAATTTGAGTTTTGTGAGAGCAAACCAGGCCGGGACCAACGTCAACAAGCCCATCATCAGCCTTAAAAAACGACTGTGACAGAAATAGGCGGAAGAAGGATAACCCTTGACCAGAGCAAATGCTACCAGCCACCAGACGACAGATACAGCCAGCAGTATATAGGCTGACATATCTTTAACAAACCAGCAGACCCCACCAGTCAATAACACATAACCCACCCGGGCGGCGGTGTCCTTGAAACCAGACAAGTTGGCCCACTCCCAGGCTCCAAGCATAATAACCAGAGCAATCAGGATCGAAAAAGCGGTGGGAGAAAGAAAAACAACACTCCCTAAGGCCATAACTGCCAGAAACACGGCAGTGAGAATTCTCTGTTTTAACACGTAGCCTCAGCCTCCACCTGCTCGCTGGTCTTGCCAAATCGTCGCTGACGATTGACATAAGCCAGGAGCGCACGCTCAAACTCCCTGCGATCGAAATCCGGCCACAAGGTTTTGGTAAAATAAAATTCGCTGTAGGCACACTGCCACAGAAGGAAGTTACTAATACGCTGCTCACCACTGGTTCTGATTAAAAGGTCGGGCTCGGGTATACCAGCCGTACTCAAATGCTGACCAATCAACGACTCATCAACCTCGTCAGCGGATATCTCACCCTGCTCCACCAGGCTAGCCACCTTACGAGCAGACTGAGCAATATCCCACATCCCACCATAATTAGCAGCAATCACCAGGGTCACTTTCGCCCCGTCAGCAGTCAAAGCTTCTGCTTCTGCAATCTGCGCCTGAATGTCAGGGCTAAAGCGACTTACGTCGCCTATAATTTTCAACCTGATATTATTTTTTTTGAGCTTGCCAGTTTCCTTGCGCAATGTCCTCAGGAACAATTCCATCAGGCCATCCACTTCACTCTTCGGCCGATTCCAGTTTTCACTACTGAAAGCAAAGAGAGTCAGAACCTTAATACCTGCTTCACCACAAGCCTCAACTACTCCTCTTACTGCTTTTACACCCGCTCGATGTCCGGCAAGACTCGGAAGCAGTCGCCGTTTCGCCCAGCGGTTATTCCCATCCAGAATGATGGCCACATGGCGGGGCAACTTACTCACCGGTATCCCCTCTAAGTTGCCGATTTCCTCTAGCGATTTCATGGCCATTCACTATTTTGTTGATCTGAAAATACAATTTATTTGCAGCCCCCTGGAGGCGTTCACAGTTAAATACAAACACCCGCAAAGTGCCGCTCCTAACGCCTCAGAACGGAAAGACCCGCCTGAGAGACAACATCCCTGATCAAATAAGACATTTAGAGGAGCAACAGGCAGTCATGCAAAGGAAATGCAGCCACGCCCCTGAGGAGGGGCTAACGAGAACGCTGTTATAACCGCATTAGCAATTAAATTCAGGCTGCTACATCAAGATTCAAACAGACTGATTTTCCTCGCTCATGACTGTCTATAAGCAACCAATAAGAAGATGAAGCACTCAAACTTCCATCAGATCTTTTTCTTTGCTGGCCAGCGCCGCATCGACTGCAGCAATGTATTTATCAGTCACCTTCTGGATATCGTCCTGTGCACGACGCTCATCGTCTTCACTGATTTCCTTTTCTTTTTCCAGCTCCTTGATGTCGGCCAGTGCATCACGACGAATATTGCGAATAGCAATTTTAGCGTTTTCAGCTTCCTGACGTGCCTGACGGGTGTAGCCCTTCCGGGTCTCTTCAGTCAGGGGAGGAAGAGGGATACGAATCACCTCACCGGCAGTGGAAGGATTCAAGCCCAGATCAGATTTAAGGATCGCTTTTTCTACATCAGGCACCATCTGTTTTTCCCAGACCCGAACAGCCAGGGTTCTGGCATCTTCAGTAGAAATGTTCGAAACCTGGCTTAATGGCGTCTCGGAGCCGTAATAGGAAACCCGGACACTATCCAGCAGACTCGGGTGAGCACGGCCAGTACGAATTTTGGCAAATGCACCATCCAGAGAGTCAACACTCTTGCTCATGCGCTCTTGCGCATCTTGCTTAATTTCTTCAATCATTTACCACCCCACTCACCAGTGTTCCTTCTTCGCCACCTACCACTGCATTGAGCAGAGCACCGGATTTATTCATATTGAAAACCCGAACGGGCATCTGCTGATCACGAACCAGACAGATCGCAGTCAAATCCATTACACCAAGTTTGCGCTCAAGCACATCATCATAGGTCAGGGACTCAAATTTTACTGCATCAGGATGTTTAACCGGATCCTTGTCATAGATACCGTCAACTTTGGTTGCTTTCAACACAACATCGGATTCAACTTCAATACCACGAAGGCAGGCTGCTGAGTCTGTTGTAAAGAAAGGGTTACCGGTACCCGCTGAAAAGATCACTACATCACCACCATTGAGGTAGCGCATTGCACGACGATGGTCATAGTGTTCAACAACACCATCCATCGGAATGGAAGACATGACACGGGTATTGATGTTTGAACGCTCCAGGGCATCACGCATAGCCAGGGCATTCATGACTGTGGCCAGCATCCCCATATGATCGCCAGTCACACGATCAAGACCAGCAGCACTCAACGCTGCTCCGCGAAAGAGATTTCCGCCACCGATAACGATACCAACCTGAACGCCGATACCCACCAGCTGGCCGATTTCCAGGGCCATTCTGTCAAGAACACTGGGATCAATACCAAAGTCCCCCGATCCCTGAAGGGCCTCACCACTGAGCTTAAGCAGAATGCGCTTATATTTCGGTTGTCTATCATTTGCCGGCATTTTCAGCTTTCCGATTCAGAGTTAGGCGAAAAGGCGCCTGTCCCCAACGGCCTGCCGACTCACCCCAAACCTCAATGAATGAGTTTTATGCACTATTGGCAGCTGAAATTCAGCCACTCATATACAACCTTGCATCAGTGCATCAATACTCAGACATCAGGATATGGGCAAACCTGCAAACCTGCAGACCTGCTGAGCAGACTCAATTAAGCCTACTCAACTGAAAGGTCAGACACCATCCATTAAGTACTAACAGTATCAGGATTGGAGTCCAGCCTGGGCTCGAACTTCAGCAGCAAAGTCCACTTCTTCTTTCTCGATACCCTCACCCACTTCGTAGCGAACGAAGCCTGTGATGGTAGCGCCCGCTTTCTTGGCCAGAGCGCCAACTTTAACATCAGGATCCTTAACGAAAGGCTGCTCCGTCAAACTGTTTTCAGCCAGGAACTTGTTGATACGACCAACAATCATCTTCTCGATGATTTCAGCTGGCTTGCCGGACTGCTCTGCCTGAGCCTTGAAGATTTCCTTCTCTTTCTCGACCAGATCAGCTGGCATATCGTCCTTGTTAACCACCTGAGGGTTAACAGCAGCAACGTGCATAGCTACATCACGAGCCAGCTCGGAGTTGCCACCGTCGAGGCTGACCAAAACAGCAATACGCTTATTTCCGTGAACGTAAGCGTCAATCACGCCGCCTTCTACGATTTCAATACGACGAACACCAATGTTTTCACCGATCTTCTGTACCAGAGCCAGACGTGCTTCTTCCAGCTCACCCTCCATCAGCTTGGCCACGTCAGCTTCCTTACGATCAAAAGCGGCATCCACCACTCTCTGAACGTAACTCAGGAAGTTATCGTCACGGGCAACAAAATCGGTCTCGGAGTTAACTTCGACCATTACACCGAAGCTACCATCTTCGGCAACTTTAGTGGCGACAATACCTTCAGCGGCAGTGCGACCTGCTTTCTTGGCGGCCTTGGCCTGACCAGATTTACGCAGCTCTTCAATAGCCTTTTCGATATCACCTTCCGAAGCAACCAGAGCCTTCTTGCACTCCATCATGCCCAGACCAGTGCGTTCACGCAGTTCCTTAACCAGTGCTGCAGTAATTGCTGCCATGGTGGGTTCCTCTCGCAAATATTCAATAAGGGGTTCAGGGCAGCCTTGAGCTTATTTATTTAGCGCTTCAAGCTTATGACATATGAACAAGCTTGTGCATACTGAAGCTCTTGCCAACGACCACCCCAAAGTGACAAACGCTCTTTTTAATCTGAAAAAGGGGGCTACGCCCCCTTTTCGCAACGATCCGGAAATCACGCTTCCTTAGCGTCTTCCTGACCGTCATCAGCCTTGGCTTCAGCTGCTTCTTCAGTTTCAGCTTCTGCTTCAACTTCTACAAACTCGCTTTCAGTGCCTGTGTTGGCTGCCGCACGACCTTCGAGGACAATATCTGCAGCAGCTTTGATGTAAAGCTGAATAGCGCGAATCGCATCATCGTTACCTGGGATAACGTAGTCAACACCTTCAGGGCTGGAGTTGGTGTCAACGATACCAATGACAGGGATACCCAATTTATTGGCTTCCTGAATAGCGATGCGCTCGTGCTCAA
>NZ_JAHHPQ010000806.1:0-1077 GCF_024606245.1 Endozoicomonas sp. SESOKO2 | reverse complement strand
CTGGCTTAGGGGTGGAAAGATAAAGGGCGACCGTTTTTATCTGGCGATTGCATTTGTCGTCATCCTCTTCATCCTCTGAATCGCTATTGCATTCGTCATCTGCTTCATGATCCGGGTTGCTGTGTTCTCCAGTAAGTTCCGCAAGCAGTAACTGTTTCAGTTGTGTTTCCTGATGTTGCAGCACCTCAATAGCGGGTAGCCCTGCTGATGCCCAGAGCCTGGTCATAATTTTCAGTAGCCAATGATTGGTTGCTCCCCGTTGACCTAACCAGCCCAGCACCTTTTTCACGGGCTTATGTTTGGGCAAGCCCTGGAAATGATTCATGGACGAGAAGGCGCGGAACAACTTTATATTGAACTCACCATTCTTGTCTTTCCATTCTGGCCAGCCCAGCACCTCTCTCACTTGATCATGTTTGAGCATGCTTTTGCCATGATTCATAGACGAGAAGGAACGGAACAGCTCCATATTGAACTCGCCATCCCTGTCTTTCCATTCCGGCCAGCCCAGCACCTCTCTAACTTCATCATGTTTGAGAATGCCTTCGCCATTATTCATAGACGAGAAGGAGCGGAACAGCTCCATATTGAACTCGCCATACTTGTCTTTCCATTCCGGCCAGCCCAGAACCTCGCTCACTTCCTCATGTTTGAGCATGCCTTTGCCATTATTCATAGACGAGAGGGAGCGGAACAGCTCCATACTAAACTTGCCATCCTTGTCCTTCCATTCCGGCCAGCCCAGAACCTCGCTCACTTGCTCATGTTTGAGCATGCCTTTGCCATTATTCATAGACGAGAAGGAGCGGAACAGCTCCATATTGAACTCGCCATAGTTGTCTTTCCATTCGAGCCAGCCCAGCACCTCTCTCACTTCCACATGTTTGAGCATGCCTTTGCCCATGTTCATGGATGAGAAGGAGCGGAACAGCTCCATATTGAACTCGCCATCCTTGTCTTTCCATTCTGGCCAGGCGAGTACTTCTTTCACTTCCTTTTGTTTGAGCATGCCTTTGCCACTATTCATGGATGAGAAGGAGCGGAACAGCTCCATACTGAACTCGCCATCCTTGTCTT
>NZ_JAHHPQ010000805.1:0-1128 GCF_024606245.1 Endozoicomonas sp. SESOKO2 | reverse complement strand
ACCCGGACGGCTGGCGCGCTTCAGGTTTTCGATGACAGGTTTGCCTTCATAGTATTTCAGGTCGATGATCAGAGTTTTCTGTACTTCGCCTTCAACACGTGCATCGGTAATGTAACCTTCTTCCTTCAGGACTTTGGCTACAGCAGCCTTTACCTTGGAAGAGGGCATTTCGACAGATGCATGTTCTGCCATTTGGGCATTACGGATACGAGTTAGCATATCTGCTAACGGGTCCTGCATACTCATTATCTATCTCTCCAGAAGATCAATCGCGCTTACCAGCTGGCCTTAACCAGACCTGGAACGTCACCACGCATGGCTGCTTCACGCAGTTTGATGCGGCTCAGACCGAATTTACGCAGGTAGCCGTGAGGGCGACCTGTTACACGGCAGCGGTTACGCAGACGAGATGAGCTGGCATCACGTGGCTGCTTCTGCAGTGCTATCTGAGCGTCCCACTTCTCGTCTTCAGAGCTGTTAGGACTGACGATGATCGCTTTCAGCGCAGCGCGCTTCTCTGCGAACTTGGCAACGGTGCGCTGACGCTTCAACTCCCGCTGCTTCATGGATACTTTTGCCATGGGCTCGTACCTTAATCAGTTACGGAATGGGAAGTTGAAGGCTTTCAGCAGTGCACGGCCTTCGTCGTCAGTCTTGGCTGTGGTAGTCAGGGTAATATCCAGACCACGCAAAGCGTCGACTTTATCGTAATCGATTTCCGGGAAGATGATCTGCTCTTTAACACCCATACTGTAGTTGCCACGGCCGTCGAAAGACTTCGGGCTGATACCACGGAAGTCACGAACACGAGGCAGGGCGATGTCAACCAGACGCTCCAGGAATTCGTACATACGTTCGTCACGCAGGGTCACTTTAACACCGATTGGCCAGCCTTCACGAACCTTGAAGCCTGCAACGGATTTACGTGCCTTGGTAACGACTGCTTTCTGACCGGCGATTTTTTCCATGTCAGCAACAGCGTTTTCGATGACTTTCTTATCACCGATCGCTTCACCCACACCCATGTTCAGAGTGATTTTGGTGATACGAGGAACTTCGTGAACATTGCTCACGCCCAGCTCTTCTCTGAGCTTGGGCAGGATCTCTTCACGATATTTAGTCTTGAAG
>NZ_JAHHPQ010000804.1:0-1252 GCF_024606245.1 Endozoicomonas sp. SESOKO2 | reverse complement strand
TTGGGGGACACAGTAAAATGGTGGTTGAAGCATTGTTCAGGGAACTGGCAGGGCTGGGCATTGGTGGGGAACGACCGGCTACCGACGACCTTGAGGAGCAGTGGCTGGACGCCCTGGCCGATTGCCACGGCTGCCTTGGTGATATGAACCTTGCCGTGGCAGCGGATAGCAATACCCCGGTAAACACCCGTAAAAAAGCGTTTCTTAAACCCTTGCTGAACCTCAGTGACAAAGAACTGAATTGGAAATTCAATTCTCGTATTCGTGCAGGACGTCTGGTGCATTACCGCCCGGGTTTTCCCCATGGCATTTCGACAAACCCCGCCAGACATTTCTGCCCCGGGCACGATATAAACTTATGTCTGGGGGCGCGACGGAACAGTAAGCAGGTTATAGTCAATAGCCTCGAAAATGAAGCTACCCTGAGCTCCTTTGAACGCCGTACTCAGATCGGGATGCAGCCATCCAGATATTTTTCGGCACGCAGGATGAAATGCGACACTGAATATACATTCTCCCGTGTCATGGAGGAGGAGCTGACGACTGATTCCAGGCACAAATATGGTGGGGTCATGTGTATGCGCCTGACTTCCGCTGCACTCGGCCGTCTGGATGCACAAATTTATAAAGATCAAAGCCAGTTTTTGGGGGGATTCCCTGGTTTGGACGCCTTCGCCCGTAATGAGAAAATCATTGCGCAGTCAACCGATGACTACAGAAGTGTGATTCAGTACGAAGGGCGTCAGGAGACCCGTTTTTCCAATCCTCTGTCCTTACTTGACGAGTTGAACCTGCTTGAGATGAGTTCTCCCGAAAGTCAGAGGCAATTGTTGCAGACTCTAAAGCAACGCTTTAGTCACTGGCCCGACGGACGCCCGCTGGAACAGCTTTTTCCGCAATCCTGGTCAGTCTTTTACCATGAGTTAACCTTTAAAGGCAGCATGGTTGACGAGGGCATCAAAAATCTCATCAAGGTTTGTGGTGAAGAGCGCATACAATTACTGTTTGAGCAAAACCCACAACTGTTGGAGGGTAAACTGGATTCCCTGGATGGATTTAAGCTGAACGGGGGTAGCCATTTCTTGAAAGGAATTGATTTCAGCGGCTGTTCAATGAAGGGTACCGTGTTGCAATCCTTTATATTTCAGAACTGTAAATTCGATACAGAGCGGTTAAACAGTGCCACTGTTGAAGATGGCTTTTTCTGCGCATGTTCTTTTGAAGGCAAGCGGTTTTCATCATCGATATTAGA
>NZ_JAHHPQ010000803.1:0-2585 GCF_024606245.1 Endozoicomonas sp. SESOKO2 | reverse complement strand
ACCAATTTATTGCAACCGCAGTAGGACAGCCTTAAGTCCGACAGGCTGCTAGTGCCTGTTGGTGTCGATGGATCAGTTTGCTTTCATTCTTCCTTCCAGAGTTCAGTGATTTTCGCAGTGTGGTAAAAACGACCATCATCTGACATGAAATTGGTAGTCACCAGAAAGCGGCTATCGGCACTGAAGCTGGCTGAGAGTACCGTGCCATCGTGACAGATAGTGATTTCTTTTTTCCATGATGCATCGTCTTTCAGGGTATGGATTTTTGCCTTCCTGTCCATAGTGAAGGTCACCACAAAGCGGCCATCGGTGCTGAAGGTGGCTGAACAAAAACAGACCCAATCTCTATGAAGGGTAGTGGTGTCTTCTTTCCATGATCCATTGTCATTGTGGCTATGAATTTTTGCCGCCCTGTCGATACTGGTGGTCACCATATGTCGGCTATCGGGGCTGAAGGTGGCTGAGAGGACTTTATGGTAGTGGTAGACAGTAATTTCTTCTTCCCATGATGCATCGGTCTTTTCGCCATAGATTTTAGCCGTATTATCGTCACTGGCGGTCACCAAGTGGCATCCATCGGCGCTGAAGGTGGCTGAGTTGATCCGATCTTCATGGGCAATGATGGCTTTTTTTAGCCATCGTCCGTTGTCCTGCTTGCCATAGATTTTAACCAGGTCATCCCTGCCAACAGTCATCACATGGCGGTCATCGGGGCTGAACCTGGCTGATTGGATTGGACCATCGCTGTCGATATGGCTGATGGTGAATTCTTTTTCCCATGACCCATCGTCCTGTTGGGCATAGATTATTGCCGTACAATCTTCACTGGCGGTCACCACACGGCGGGCATCGGGGCTAAATGTAGCTGAGTTGATAGCGTCATCATGGGAAATGGTGGCTTTTATTTTCCATGATCCATTGGCTGACCTGCCAGTGATTTTTACCACGTTATCTTTACCGACAGTCACCACATGGCGGTCATCGGAGCTGAAGGTGGCTGATTGGATCGGACCATTGTGGCTAATGGTGGCTTCTTTTTCCCATGGTCTATCGTCCTTTTGGGCAAAGATTTTTGCCGTACCATCTTCACTGGCAGTCACTATATGGTGGCTATCAGTGCTGAAGGTGGCTGAATTGACCTTGCCAGTATGTTGAACGGTCAGTTTTTTTGTCCATGATCCATCATCCTCTTGGCTAAAGATTTTCGCCTTGTGATCCGTACTGGCGGTTATTAAACGACAGTTGTCGCTACTGAAACTGGCTGATTTGACTGTACCATTGTGTCGGATAGTGACCTCTTCTTCCCATGATCCATCGGCCTTATGGCCATAGATTTTCGCTGTACAATCGTTACTGGCGGTCACCACACGACGGCTATCGGGGCTGAAGGTGGCCGAGTTGATCCTAAGGTCGTGGGGAATGTTGGCTTTTGTAATGGGGTGAATTATTTTTCTCAAGATATTGACGTACCGTGAGTCATCTGAAACCTTACTGTTGTGCCTGCAAAGTTGGACAAAATGGTACAAAGCTTCATAACCTGTTTCTGTCGTATTCCATTCCTTAACAGCTCTATTTGCACTGTCTAACGAATGACAATTGCCGTATTTTTTTAATAGCTTGTTTAAATTGTTAAGTTTTTCTTTTAAGTTATTTAATTCTGATCGACATACAGGGCAAGTTAAAACTGAAAGATGAGGTAGCTCTCTTTGGAGCCACAGATTTAAACAAAGCACGTGAAAAATGTGATTGCATGGCGTTTTCACTAATCTTGCTGTACGTGAAAAGTGCTTACGACATATTGGGCACTCATTATCGGTAATTTGTGCATGTTTCACCTTATCCACTTTAAATGCATTATCGCGGAAAGCATTGATATTCATGTAATCATCCATTGTTTTCCTGGCAGGTACAGCGATGGCTCTACCCGCTCTGGTAAAGGATGGCGTACTTCCCAAACGCGTTTGATGATTACCACAGGATTGTCTTGTCTTTAATCCTTTTTGGCGCAGCACATTAGGCTGATGATTATGGGCGCGCCGCTTTGGTCTTGCTCCCTGCTGTGAGTATCCAGAGCCAGAGGCACTGTCGAAGCTATGAACTTGGCCGGTGGAACTGATTTCAGGCTCACGGGGTGAAGGGTCGGTATGCAACTGAATTAACCCTTCATTTAAGAAATGTTGTAATTCATGAAACGATGGGTGTTGGTGAAATTGCATAAAAGTATTTGAAAAAGAACTGGCAGATGTCAATGATTGTGCAGCAATTATAATCTCATGCGTTACCGCTGAATCTGATATTTGTCCTAACAGATGACGAATAAGTTCAAGTGGGTTTGAGTAGAACAGAAATAATTGAACGAAGTACTCAATAAAACAATATTTTTCAAATTGTCCTATAGGTGGCTGCTGGTCAGATTGATTGACCCTGTGGATTATATCCTGAACAATCTTATACAAAATATTCAGGTTGTTGTCGCCAGCTTTGGGTAGTGGTCGGTCAGGTGGAATGATCGGTCGTAGTGCAGACAGCTTGTCAGGGTCATTCAAAGTCCGTGTTTTATCGGTTGTAGCTTCTATCAACTGCTT
>NZ_JAHHPQ010000802.1:0-21629 GCF_024606245.1 Endozoicomonas sp. SESOKO2 | reverse complement strand
CCTCAATTTCTTGCAATCCTCGCTACGGACGCTTAAGTCCGACAGGCTGCTAGCAAAACCTTCCGGCATTGGTT
Organism: Endozoicomonas sp. SESOKO2; assembly: GCF_024606245.1. NCBI lineage: Bacteria > Pseudomonadati > Pseudomonadota > Gammaproteobacteria > Oceanospirillales > Endozoicomonadaceae > Endozoicomonas > Endozoicomonas sp. SESOKO2. The sequence continues at coordinate 21,555 of NZ_JAHHPQ010000802.1, read as the reverse complement.
GATGTCTTGCGTGTATTGACTGATATGCCTGCGAAGATCACTGTCGAACAGGTAACTGAATGCATCATAGCTGGTTACAATCAGCTCCAACCCTTCCCGGAACCAGTCCGGAGCCAACTCCACCCCTGAAAGCCACAGTAAAATATTACTGTAATCCTGCAGCAGTTTTTGTCGCGACACTTCGAGTACTTGATCGACAGGGTTTTCATTGTAGTTATAAGAAAGCTTATAGCTGATTCTGTAGCCAGGCAGCTGATTTCTCATCAGTCGAATTAAGCTATTCCTTGACTCTCGAGCAGCTTTTTGACTGTTAAACATCCCATTACCGTAGTAAAGAGCCAATTCGGGTGGAGAAACCTGACATTCATTTGCATTCACTATTGAAGCCGCTAGCAAAAGCAGCACTATCAAATAATTTTTCATATTCTTCCCTGAATATTTAGTTCTGCTGTTCACGTTTAAAGTTACATTGACTCTCCAAATCATCAGTCAAAGTGAATGTCATACCGCTGAAGTAACTGTTTAGCTTGTTCCATGCCCTCAATCTCTCTGACGTATTGTATGTTTTTGCTTCTAACTCCAAGAGAAACTTTGTTGCCTTATCCTCCAAAACAAATGACATACAGTCCAGTGCGGCGCCTGTTTCTGGCTCAAGAGCTATCACTGCGTTTTGGTCATATGCGCTTATCAACTCTTTCTGGAGACTATTGGCAAATGACAGAGCAGCTTTCCTCTCCTTTTCAGAACCTCCTAATGCTCTCTCAATAAACCGTTCAACATCATCACGAACACCATCTTGATTACTGTCAATTCCTGCCAGACCTATCAACCCATCCTCACCAGGATCAGTTGGCAGATCGAATAACCAGCGAGTGTCGACAGATTGCAGACACTGCTCCCAGGAAAGGCTTTCAAAGCGCTTATTCTTGTTCAATACCAGACAGTAGCGACTATCTCTGAATTGAAAGCTCAAACGTTGCTGCAGATACCGAACCGGATAAAGGACACCAAATTTGCGCTCTGACGTTAATGGATGGAACTGCTTGCGCCATCGGAAAACATTCAGCCTTCTGCCTTCACCAGAAACCACCTCATCTTCATCTACCTCCCAGTCTTGCATTTTGTCCTGATCACAAGACCGGGAATAGGCCAATCTTCCACCGCTGAAGTGAGGCAGCCAGTTAAACTTTTTTTTAATATTCTGACTCCATTGGTCTCGCTCCTTCGAACCCTCCTGCAGACAGACCCCCTCCTCCTGACCGCCCCATTCCAGTGATCCGGCCCGAGTGAATCCACTCAACACCAATAGAGCTGCAACGAAGACAATAAAGCCTACTGTAGACATATGTCGTTTTCTCATCACCCATCCCTGGTTGCCTTAAAATAGCCATGAACGAAAAAGCATTTTCGCGGCTGTAAAGGATACTAATCGATAAAGCCAGATGCCCTATTCAATAACAGACCCCACAGGACACCGGGTTGTCAAGGAACCTCCGGGTCACCAGGGCAGCGCCGAAGCTACAAAGAAAGGGTTCGGTTCACTTTTTGGCAGTTCATACTCTGCCGGGTAACCTACATCGACAAAATAAAGACCATGGGGCTTTGCTGTAACACCCCCTTCAGAACGACTTCTGGCATCCAACACTTCTTTTGCCCAGACAGGTGGCTTTCTACCGGCACCAATCTCCAGAAGAACACCCGTGATGTTTCTTACCATATGATGAAGAAACGCATTCGCCCTGACATCTATCACAACCATATCGCCATGCCTGTAAACATTCAGGTGCTGAATTTCACGAACCGCATGTTTCGCCTGACACTGCACCGCACGGTAAGAATCAAAGTCATGTTCACCCATGAGGTACTGCCCGGCAATATTCATCCACTCTACATCCAGTGGACGGTAGTAAAAGGTGACACCTCTGGGCAGATGAGCAGGTCTCACCGGGCGATTAAGAATTATGTAGCGATATCTGCGCCACAAAGCAGAGTAGCGAGCATGAAAGTCTTCACTGACAGGCTGGACCCAGTTGAAGGTGATGTCATCCGGCAAGTTGGAATTCCCACCAAATGTCCAGCCGTAGCCACTACGAACTGACTCAGTGTCAAAGTGAATAATCTGGTTACAACCATGCACACCGGCATCCGTTCTTCCTGCACAAACGACAGCGACAGGATGATTGGCTACTTTTGACAACGCCTTTTCTACAGCAGCCTGAACCGAGGGAAGCCCTGACTTCAAACTTTGCCAACCGTGGTAGCGGGAACCATCATATTGAACACTGGCAGCTAATCGCGGCATGAAAAACACTCACTCCATTCATTAAAAGGAGGGAAATTTATCAGGAGGCAGAAAGAATTGGTAGGGGTAGAAAGATGAATAAAAAGCCCGGAGTGGGTCTATTCCGGGCTTTGTCTGTCATGATTAAAGTCTGTTAACCCGCTTGCTCCATCAATGCCTGAGCTTCCTGCTTTTGTTCGTCGCTGCCAGATTCCAGCACCTCAAGCAGAATATCCCGGGCCCCTTCATTATCACCCATGTCAATATAAGCTCTTGCCAAATCCAATTTGGTTGCCGCTTCATCATCATCAGAAAGGAAGTCCAGATCATCATCTTCCAGAACTGATTCCAAATCCGGCAGCCCATCACCAAGACCCAGAGACTCTTCTTCCGCATCAAGACCGACTTCATCCAATTCGAGCCCCGGAACATCCAGATCATCGACTGAAGCTGAATTCTCTTCCTGAGCAGTTGCTGCCGACTCTGACGACAGTTCCAGCCCATCAAAAGCCTGAGAAGCATCATCCCTGACCTGTTCAGACTCGAGATCAGAATCATCCAGCTGGAAGTCCAGATCATCAGTGGACTCAGTGACCTCATTATCTAATTCCAAGTCATCCAGATCAAAATCCAGATCACCAAGTTCGGCGTCAGGATCAACATCGCTTTCATCACCGAGTGCTTCATTCAGATCAAATGACTCAAGATCATCATCTTCTTCAATAGCCGCTTGCAGAGCAATATCTCCGGAAAAAGCCTCTCCGGAGAAAGCTTCAGATGAGAAGCGGGCTTTATAGGCATCAGCCTGACGAAGGGCATCCTGATCATCCAGCGACTCAACACCCGCCAGAGCGTCTTTAAAGCTCTCCAGATCATTATTTTCAGCATGAACTTCCAGCAGTTTGAGTCTCAAATCTGCTCGATCAGGCTCATTCTCAATGGCTTTCTCCAGCAACTCAACAGCTTGTGGAAATCGGCCGTAGGCAATATAGATATCGGCTTCACTGATCGCATCGTCGGTCTGTTGAGTCGTCTCTTCTTGTTCTTCATCTGCCAGCAAAGTGTCTTCATCAATTTCAAGCGTCTCATCCAGTTCGAACTCTTCCCGCCCCTCCTGAGGCTCATCAGAAATCAGTGTCATAGGTTCCAGATTGGACTCTTCCTCAATCTCAATCTCATCCTCTTCTTCCTGCCTGCGCCGACGGTAGACTAGCAAAGCCGCAATTAAACCTAATGGAAGCAGAGCTGACAAAGCCAGATAAAGGGGATGACTGAACAGGAAGCTCAGGAAACCAGGCTCAGATTCTGGTAATGGCTGCACAGGTGTCGGAAGCGTTCTGCTTTCCAGCGATTCTTGCTCCGTTGCCCCTCCGGGCTGCTGCGTCAAGGCAGCCATCTGATCATCTTTCAGATTTATCAGCCGCTTCAGGGTACTGATCTGATCATCGAGATCTTTTAAACGACTCTTAAGCTCTTCATTCTCGCGAGTCAAGTCATCCATCTTCTCACGAGTCATTGCCAACTCACTCTGCAGGGCCGTGGCTGTCGAATTTGCTGCCCCACCCCCCAGATCGCTGCCAGCACCGGTGCTGTCATTAGTGGCAACAATCGACAAACGCCCATTGTTGCCAGCATCGTCATCACTTGTTACAGCAGAGCTTCGTCGAGTTGCATCCAGTTGTTCAAGACGAGCCTGCCATTCACGATTCTGTCGAGCCACCTCACCAACAGCATCCTGGAAACTCACTTCTTCAATTTCCACTCTGTCAGGCAAACGCAACACCTGCCCTTTTTTGAGACGATTAATATTGTTTTCAATAAAGGCTTTAGGGTTCTTCTTCTGCACGGCCAGCATTGTCTGCTGAACACTCAAATCACTGGCAGGCCTGACACTTTTGGCAATATTCCAAAGATTGTCATTAGGCTGCACTTTATAAGTATCTGACTGGCTTTGTCCGGAGTAGTTACCAATACCGGTGCGAATAGGCTGTTCCCTGACCGGTGTCCCCCGGATAGGTCTGGTTGTTTCTTCTGGCTGGTAGCTGGAAGGTTGGCTCTCAGAGAAACCCCTCTGGTCAAACGGATTCACATTCTGACCACGTGAAGGCGAAGGGTAACCACTGTTGTACGTCTGGGTAAACGCAGGGGTTACCGGAGCCGCTGGTTCCTGGCTGAAGGCAGGCGGATCGAGCAGCATGGTGTATTCCCGGAGCAAGCGGCCACTGGGCCAGTGCACTTCCAGCAGGAAATTAAGGAAGGGTTCACGAATAACCTGATTACTGGTGACATGAATAAAGCCCGTGCCATCCTCTCTCAGAATGGTTTTGAACTTCAGGCCCGATAGACTGAAAGGCCTGTCGAGCCCTGCCCGTTGAAAATCTTCACGAGTGGCAAGATTGGGCAGAATCTCGTTTCGGGTCAACTCTCTGACTTGCAGCAATTCAATCTCGGCATCCAGCGGTTGATTGAGTGCAGAATTTAAGCGCACTTCACCCAACCCCAGCGCATTAGCCAGACCGGAACCCATTGCTCCCGATATGACCATAGCTGCTACAAGCTTTTGCAGTTTCATTATGAATCCTTGTTATCTGCGCGTATAAGCAAACCCGCCCGTAAACACACCTTACATCGACGCCAGAAGCAGAACCGAGTCAGACACGGCTTAATTCCGGTCATCAACACCTCTCAACCCTCGCCTTTTCGGTCTCAAGGTTTTTTCACTGACGACTATTTTTATAATAAACGGCTTTTCAGATGCATGCGGTACCCTCAAACAGAAGACAGGTGCCCATTGTGTATCCAACATGGAATACATCAAAAACTATGATCGTTCATAGCCGTAAAACCGGTACAGTTAATAGTCAGGAAGCCTCTACCCGTTCAAGGCAAGGCCCCGGGACAAAAAATCATTCTGACAATTTCAATAGGGAACTGTCACTATTCTTAGCTAAGTTATCATTTTAAAAAGTCTTTTAGCAATATCTCTGCCACCGCCAATGCCTGAATTGCGCCACACCGCACAGGATCGGCGACAATCCAGAGACATATTTGATCAGCATGGTCCGGATTTTGACGAATCCGGCCAACAACAATGACATTTTTTCCCGCGACGGTTTCAACAGAAGGCATTTCATCAACGGCTGCCAACTCAATGCCAGCGATCCCGGTAAGAAGCTGCCTGATAGTCTGCTCATCCACTGAACGATCAAGATCCAGATGCACTGCCAGACTGTCACCGAAGAACACAGGCACACGCACACAAGTAGCACTGACCCTGAGATCATCCTGATCCAGCCCCTTCACAAGTTCTTCTGCGATCAGTCGCTCCACTGATGTAAAGCCCCCCTCAGTGACATCACCCACTTGAGGCAAGACATTAAAAGCAATTCGCTGCTCAAAAAGCTGTTTCCTGACCGGTTTGCCACTGAGCAGGTCAATCGTCTGCCCACGCAATTCTTCAATCCCTTTCTGACCACTTTCAGCCAATGAAAGGTTGACCATGACATTGACAGAATCAATACCCACTGCGTTTTGAAGAGTCTTCATGACCTGAAGCATCAAAGCAGCAGGGCTGGCAGGAATAGCCACCTCCTGCAAGCCTTTCAGCTTGGCCGCATCCGACAGACCTGGTAAGTATATCTCGGCCTCAGCACCGATAGCGCCATTAACCACACGGCAGCCATCCTCACCGGCCAGATTCAGAACCTCAGGATTAACTTGTGACCCAGCGGGGATAATCAGAAGGTCGGCATCGGCATAGTTAAACGTCAGCGCACTGAGAACATCAAGCTCAGTGCCTTTGAAAGTGACTGTAGCCTCATCACCAGGCTCAGTGGACTCTTCAGATCCTGACAGTGGATAGACCACACCAGGTACTAAATGACTCTCTTCCAAAACGGTCAACACAGCTTCCCCGGCAAGACTCTGTGCATCATAAATTGCTAAATTAAAGGTTCCACTCATGGCCTTCTCTGTATCAATAGATAATTGTCGGGGAATGTATCAGGAAGTGTTCAGGAAAGCACCACTCAGACATGAATTACAGTCACGCCTGAGTGGATGAAGTCAGGCAGTATCAGCTATCGAGCCGGAAGTGTGCTCTGGCTGTAGCCACCGGTGTTTCCCTGCGGCTTTGCCAGGCAGTGATCGAAACATTGGCGATCCGACTACCCTGCCTCACCACATCGCATTCAGCAAAAACATCCTGAACTTTTGAGCTTCTCAAATAATCAATAGAAAAATCCACAATCTTGGGAATTTTAGGTTCATCCATAAACAGCATCAGGTGAATGACAGCAGACATTTCCATGAAACCACCCAGCACTCCGCCATGGAGTGCTGGCAAAACAGGATTACCTGTGTTCTCCCTGTTTTCAGGCAGAACGAAAAGGGCATCATCACCCAGGGACTGGCAACGCATACCAATTTTCCTGGCGTAGGGCAGAAGCTCCGTCAGACGACTGTAATCACTGGTCGCCCTGGCCTGAAGCAAAACCTCTCGAAAACCGTTCTGAATGTTCATTTTGCCAGCCTCTTAGCCATTTGACTCAACGTTCGCCCGGATCTCATAAAGGTCCCCACACCATGAGCAAAAGGTTCGCTAAGGTTGTCCTGGTAGGCCACGCCTCTGGTAAAGACAACGGTTTTAGTGACTCGATAGGCTTCAGCAGAGCAGCGAACCGGCTTGAAAGGATCAGGAAACCCCAAATGGTCAATTCGCAGGTCAATGGTAGGACAGGTCTCAAAATCGGGCAGACTAATGCAGGCGGCTACACCAAAAGCACTATCCATTAAGGTTGTTATCGCTCCTGAATGAATGATACCACTTCCCGGGTTGGCCTCCAGCTCTTCGTTAAACGGCATGCTGACGATAACATTTTCAGAAGATGCATGCTCCGGCTTCATCCCCAATATACGACAGTGGGGTACTGCATGGAAGAACTGCTGGACAATACTTACTAACTGCTCATCGGTATTCATGTCAATGCAATCTCAAATCATAGTAAGTACCAATGTACAGTATAACTATTTTCAAACAACTGTTTAATTTGACGAAAGTCTCAATAAATTCCATTCCAACCGGTAAACCATTGAATAATCATGTCGCTGGTCATTTAGACACTGGATAGAATGGAACTGAGCGCAATATTTGCACCCAGTTTTTTTATCTGATTAAGCAATCTCTAACGGCGGGATTTCTGCTTCTTCTTCCTGCCGTCCGTCTTTTTGCCTTTCAGCTCAATAATACGACGCTTATGAGTCACCTTCCGTTCACCGCCAGGATTCTTCTTGTGAACGACTTTGCGTTCTGCATAAGGATTCTCTGAAGAACGGAATTCAATACGAATTGGTGTCCCCATGATCTTGAGAACCTTTCTGAAGGTATTTTCCAGATAGCGCTTGTAGGAAGCAGGTACTTCCTCCGTCTGGTTGCCGTGAATAATGATAGTTGGCGGGTTCATAGCTCCCGCATGGCAATAACGCAGTTTGATACGACGATTTCGAACCATGGGCGGTTGGTGAATTTTAGTAGCATCTTCCAAAATTCGTGTCAGCTGGTTAGTAGACAACTTGCGAGTCGCACACTCATACGCTTCATCAATGGAATCGTAGAGATGACCAACATTTGTGCCGTGCTTGGCAGAGATCATATGTATACGGGCAAAATTGATGAACTCGAGTCTTCTGGCCAGTTCTTCTTTTACCTTTTTTCGCTCTTCTTCTTTCATGCCGTCCCACTTGTTAACGGCAATCACAACGGCACGACCTGCCTCCAGTACAAAGCCCAGCAAATGCAGATCCTGTTCCACGATACCTTCCCTGGCATCAACAACCAGTACCACGACATTGGCATCTTCAATAGCCTGAAGAGTTTTAATGACCGAAAACTTTTCAGCCACTTCATGGACTTTACCTCGGCGGCGAACGCCCGCCGTATCGATCAGAGTGTAATCCTGCCCCCAGCGTTCATAGGGTATGTAAACGCTGTCGCGGGTAGTTCCGGCCTGATCATAAACGACAACACGTTCTTCACCCAGCAAACGATTGACCAGTGTCGACTTACCAACATTCGGGCGCCCAACGATACCAATCTTGATACCTCTGGCCTTGACCGTTTCCGAGTCCTCTTCATCTTCTTCAAACTCATCAGACTCCGGGCCCATCACTTCTTCGAGGACACCTTCAATCATGCCTTTGACACCACGGCCATGAACGGCCGCAATATGAAAGGCATCACCAAAACCAAGAACGGCAAAATCAGCTTCTGCCTGATCAGCATCAACGGTATCCGTCTTGTTAAGAACCAGATGGTACTGTTTGTTTTGCTTACGCAGATGATCAGCAATCATTTCATCAGCGGCCGTCAATCCGGCTCTGGCATCGACCAGAAACAGAACAATGTCTGCTTCCCGGATAGCCGCCAGGGATTGTTCTGCCATAGCCGAATCAATACCTTCCTCATCACCACTGATACCGCCGGTATCAACAACGATATAGGGCCTGGAGCCCATTCTGCCTTCCCCATACTTACGATCACGAGTAAGACCGGCTACATTAGCAACCAGAGCATCACGAGAGCGCGTCAGACGATTGAACAGAGTAGACTTACCGACGTTGGGTCGCCCCACCAGGGCAATTACAGGAACCATAGACTTCATTCCACAGGGGCTATTGAATACCCCCAAAGATTAACCAGTTACAGACAAACTGCCGTTCAAGAGGGAACAATCTGTCCTGAAACCTGTTTGAACAGGGCCTTAAAGCCCAATGGCAACAGATTCCCAGCATTCTAATAACAGAAAAAGGGCCGAACCTCCTGAGGTTCAGCCCGGCTTTCTTCCTTTGCCAAACTCACTGCTTAATTCAGCAAATCACTTTTGATTTAGCGCAGTCAGGATACCGTCAGCACTGAGCACATACAGAAAATCACCCGATACCACAGGAGGTGCTTTAATCGCCGATGAACTCGCCTTAAAGCGACCTGCCATGGCACCATCAACCTGAGACAAAAGATGAACATAGCCTTCCAAATCACCTACGGCCACAAAGCTGCTGTAAGTCGCCGGTGCTGTCAGCAAACGATATTCCAGCTTATCCTGCCTCCAGCTAACCGCACCGCTGCGTTGATCCAGAGAACTGATATAACTGCTGTCATCGGTCAGATACAGAGATCCAAAACCTTCCGCAATGGATTTGTAGCTCGATAGCTCTCGACTCCAGCGTATACGCCCGCTATACATATCCAGGGCAGCTACATTACCCTGAAAACTGACCATAAACAGATTGTCACCTACAACCAGTGGCTCGGCCTTAATGTCGACCATTCTCTCCAGCTCGGAGGTTCCTTTAGGAAGAGAGACACGACTGTTCCACAAAGGACCTCCATCATTAACTCTGAATGCTTTCGCCTCACCATTGGAGAGCCCTACAAAGACAGCTTCCCCCTCAATAAGGGGTGTGCTGGAGCCTCTCAAAGTCAGAGCAGGCTGCAGGTTTTCCTGATGCCAAAGCTCTTTACCGGTCTCAGCATCCAGAGCGGTAATGGTGTCATCAATACTCTGGACCATTACAACACGGCCATTAGTTTGGGGAGAAGAAATGACTTCACTGCTCACTCTGGCTTTCCAGAGCTCACTGCCATCTTCCTCTCTGAGAGCAATGACATGACCGTCCAGGGTTCCAATAAGTAACATTCCGTAGTCAGCAGTAATACCACCACCGACGGGTAATTCCAGACTCTTCTTCCAGATTTCCCTGCCGGACCCGAGATCCAGGGCAGAGACATTTCCTTGGGCGCCTGCAACATAAATTACGTCGCCAGATACAGAGGGCACCAGCCGCTCATAACTGTCCTCGACACCTTTACCGATGCTTTTGGACCAGACCTCTTTCAACTCAATATCTGGTTCAAACTCAGTCAGAGGTTTTGGTTTGCGGACTATTTCCTCATCATCGGAAAAAAGGCTGCAGGCAGCCAGCCCCAGTGTCAGGGAAACGATCAGCAGTGATCTGATTATCCTTTCCATCCATTAGCCCTCTTTTATGTTGGCTGCCAGGTCATCCAGTTTGAACTGCAGCAAAGGCCGGGACTCTCCGTTGGTGCGGGCGGCTTCCAGTGCCTTTTCATAGGATTCACGTGCTTTGTCTCTCTGACCCATCGCCAGATACGCATCGCCTCGAACAGACTCGATTGTAGCTACAAAACCGGCTTCTGACTTGGCCTTGGTCAGGACATCCAGCGCTGCTTGAGCGTTATCGCCAGACTGGCTGAGCATCACTCGCGCCAACCTGGCACGAGTTACCAACTCAACTTCCAGATCAGGCTTTTGAGCCAGCACCCATTCAAGAGAAGAACGAGCACCCTCAAGATCGTTATCCAGAACCTGTTCACGAGCCTGAAACAGCGTTGCAAAAGCCGCATAATCAGTGCTCTCATAATCAGACTGCAGAGTTTCCACTACGTGTTTAACGGTGGATTTCTGCTGCTCTGACAGTGGCTGTCCATGAGCTGTCTGGGTAGCTTCCAGAAGACTCTGGTAAAGCTGTGATGAAGCAGCTGCTGTCTCCAGTTGATTCTTCTGGTAAGCCTTGTAGCCAAAAATAGCGATGACTGTGATAGCGACACTGGCAACAACGGGCTTTCCGTATTCCTGCCAGAGGTTTTTGAGCAGTTCTACTTCTTCTTCATCTGAGCGACTCACGCTTTACTCCTGAATTCGCTTTTTCAAAAATTCAACCACAGCAGGAATACCCATGCTCTCCTGCTCACCATCCGTTGACAAAGGCTTAACGGATACCGACTGACTGGCCAACTCATCTTCTCCAACGATGAAAGCGTAATCAGCTCCGCTGCTGAAGGCCCTCTTCATCTGCCCTTTAAAGCCTCCGCCGCAATTCACCAAAATGCGCACGCCTGGAACACCTGTTCTTATTTGCTCGATCATAGGGAGAGCTTTAGCACTGACACCCTCCCCTCGGGTGACGACTGCGACATCAACGGTTTTATGAACTGACCCGGGAACCAGGTTGAGTGTTTCCAACATTAACACCAGACGCTCAAGCCCCATGGCAAACCCTACTGCCGGTGTTGGCTTGCCACCCAGCAATTCAACCAGGGCATCGTAGCGGCCACCACCGCAGACGGTTCCCTGTGCGCCAAGACTCTCTGTTATCCATTCAAACACGGTCCGACTATAGTAATCCAGCCCGCGAACCAGACGTGGATTGACATCATAAGAAATCCCTGCTGCATCAAGAATACTTTTCAGGGTTTCAAAATGCCCGGCCGATTCAGCGTCCAGATAATCGTGCAGTACAGGGGCATCTGCAACAATTTCCCGGGTGCGCTTATCTTTGCTATCGAGAATTCTGAGAGGGTTAATACTCAAACGATTTCGACTGTCTTCATCCAGTTCCTGCTCAAAGCGGGATAGGTACTCGACCAAAGCCTCACGATAATTCTGGCGAGCTTCCAATGTTCCCAGAGTATTAAGTTCCAGACGCACATGCTTATGGATACCCAGCTCTTTCCAGAGTCTGGCAGTCAACAATATGAGTTCTGCGTCAATATCGGGGCCAGCCATGCCGAAGGTTTCAACACTGAACTGGTGAAACTGACGATAACGTCCTTTCTGTGGGCGCTCATAACGGAACATGGGGCCCATAGTCCAGAGTCTTTGTGTCTGGTTATAAAGCAGACCATGCTGGATACCAGCACGTACACAACCCGCTGTACCTTCAGGACGCAGAGAAAGACTCTCGCCGTTGCGATCCTCAAAGGTATACATTTCCTTTTCGACAATATCCGTACCTGCACCAATACCCCGGCTAAACAGAGGACCGGGCTCAACCACAGGCATTCTGATTTCGCGATAACTGTAGGTCGCCATCAGGTTACGGAGTCTGGATTCCAGATACTGCCAGGCTGGACTCTGATCTGGCAGGATGTCATTCATCCCGCGAATGGCTTGAAGTTGCTTTGCCAAGTTCTGAGGTCCTCTCAATCCTCTAAAGTAGCGTTGGTGAACAGGTAATAATGGCAGATAATGCCAGAAGTGTTACTACAGACCGGCAACAATTGCTCAAAAATGCTTATTCCAACGCAAAAGCGTCAACTATAACTTTTCCGGAGCCCCGAGTACATGACAGATAGGTTCGTCACGGAATCCGTATCTTAATCAGCCCGCTTCCAATACCAGGCTTGCTACCCTGCGGCCGGGCTCAGGTGCCTTGATCGCGACTTTTTTGCCATCAAACTTGAGATCCGCCACACCTTTAACATTGCCAAAACGGACCTGAACGGAAGAAGGCACTTCGAGCCTCAGATTAGAACCCGCTCTGTGAACATCGGTATAGAGGTCATGACCACTCATATCCTTGATCTGGATCCAACAGTCCTCTGCAAACTCAACAGCCAGACTGACCAGAGAGCCACCTGCTTCGTAGGGAGAGCCGTTAGCTTCAGGAACGGCGCCTTCAACTTCAGGAGGGGGGCTAACGGCTTCGGGAAGGGCATTATCAACTTCGGGAAAAGCGCCATCAGTTTCCGAAAGAGAACCTTGAGACTGACTAACAGATTCTTCACTGTCATGGGCAACAGCAGGTAGAACGTCCTTTTCTAATTCTGCTTCAGGCTCAATAAGAACGGGAGCCTGTTGCCGGGAATTCACTCCCGACGGGGAAACAGAAGGGTCGTCCAAATTCCATTCATAATAACTGCCCGCGCCCACCAGAATAACGGTGAGAAGGCTCGCGCCCCAGGCAAGCAAAGGAGACATCGGACGCCGGCTTATCAAAGAAGTGCCCGCTTTAAGGTGAGTAGTTTCTGAACCTCTGTGCCCAGTGTAACGATCAAAGTGATCCACCAGCTCATTGCCATCCAGTTCAAGAACCCGGGCATAAGATCTGACGTATCCCCGGGCAAAAACCAAGCCTGGCAACGCCTCAAACTCATTACTCTCTATGGCCAGAATATACGACTCTGGTACTTTCAGTCGATCTGCAACTTCCTCCACTGAAAGTCCTGCTTTATGCCTTCCAGATTGAAGTAACCGGCCCGGAGAATGATCAGCATCCGCCTCCAGACCTTCCTCACTGTTTTGCTCATCAGTATTCATAACTGCTTCTACTCCGCACTCCCTCTCCAGTGGAAGAAGGGAATAAGCGCCCTAATTGCAAAGAATAACTGGCTGCGGCATCCTGATCACCATTGATTCTGGCCAAACGAACCCCCAGTCTCAGGGATCGCTCATTCTGACGGGAAAGACGGGTAAAGACCTGATAGTGCTTCCAGGCTTCACGAAACTGGCCCTGCTTCTCAAGTATTGCTGCTAATTCCAGACTTGCACGGGGTAAATTACTGTTCAGTTTCAGAGCCTTGTCAAAATGCTCCGCAGCCAGGGTTAAGCGGCCTTGTCTTAATGCCACCAACCCCAGATTTTCATAAGCTCGACTTCGGCTACTGTACCGAACGTCATCAGCGGCCTTCTCAAATTCGCGGTAGGCTTCGCTCAGACGGTTCTGACTGAAGAGAAAAACACCGAAGTTATTATGAATTTCAGAAGAATCAGAATTCAGGGAAAGAGCTTCCTTGAAGGATTTTTCAGCTAGACTTGCCTCTCCCTGAAGCTGATAAACCAGCCCCAACATGCCATAAGCATCAGCTGATCGAGGCTGGATCTCCAACGCCCGGTTGATAGGCTTAACTGCTTTCTCGGTTAAGCCCTGTTGCACATATCCTCTGGCCAGTTCCAGGTAGCTACGGACAGCTTCGTTTTCATTGACGGGCTCAGGCCCACCGCTTGTCACACAGCCACTCAGGATGATACTGAACAAAACTGCACTGATTCTCAGTTTTGCGATCATGCTTTTCCCCGTTTTTTAATTATTTTGAACATAGTAAGTGAACCGGGATAGCCAAGGCCACAGAAATTTGCCCCCAACTATCGTAACTTTCAGCTCAAACAAGCTGTTATCAAAGCCAATGAATTGACAACCGGATACTCTAATCAGCTGGCATTCACCTGGCGAGCAGTGATATAGCGTTCACTTCTTCGTGTTTTGTCAGCAACCTGCCCCACCAGCTGACCACAGGCAGCGTCAATATCGTCACCACGAGTCCTGCGCACAGTCACATTAAAGCCAGCTTCCTGCAGTTGTTCCTGAAAGCGACGTACAGCATTATTGCTGGGGCGTTGGTAACCGGAATGCGGGAACGGATTAAAGGGGATCAGGTTGATTTTACAGGGGACGTTTTTCAACAACTGAATCAGTTGGGCCGCATGCTCAGGCTGATCATTCACTCCGGCCAGTAGCGTGTACTCAATGGTTACGACACGTTTGTCAGGAAGCCCGCTCATGTATTGATCGATCGCATCCAGCAATTCTGACAGTGGATACTTGCGGTTGATCGGAACCAGCACATTCCTCAATTCGTCATTAGGAGCATGAAGTGAGACAGCCAGAGATACATCAGTCACTTCACCCAATTTAAGCAGCGCAGGAACAACACCCGAGGTGCTCAGCGTCACCCTGCGCTTGGACAGACCATAACCGAGGTCGTCCATCATCAGATTCATGGCGTCGACCACATTATCAAAGTTCATCAAAGGCTCGCCCATCCCCATCATTACGACGTTGGTGATAGAACGATCTTTCTTTGCGGGGACATTATTAAAGTGACGCGCAGCAATCCAGACCTGACCGATAATTTCGGCCACAGTAAGGTCGGAGTTAAAACCCTGCTTGCCGGTTGAGCAGAAGCTGCAATCCAGTGAACAGCCTGCCTGGGAAGATACACACAGGGTGCCACGCTTTCCGTCCGGGATATAAACTGTTTCAACACAGCTGCCCGAAGTGACTCTGACTACCCACTTGCAGGTGCCATCTTCAGAAAACTGGCTACTGACAACTTGGGGACCACGAATTTCAGCCACCTCTTTCAGCTTTTGTTTGAGGGTTTTGCTGATATTGGTCATTTCATCAAAGTTATCGATGCCAAAATGATGAATCCACTTGAGCATCTGCTCGGCACGAAACTTCTTTTCACCTATGCTGAGAAAAAAATCCACCATCTTATTGCGGGACAGATCCAACAAGTTGACGAATTCGTTCTGAACCTCACCGGCCTCAGCACTTACGGTGATCAACTCTGACATTGTTAATACCTCAAAAAGCCATGAGCGTTACATGACGCACGACAGCCATAGGACGGGCACGCATTATTCCTCGCCCGGAATGAAATACACGCCTGAAATGGCTGCATTCTCATTAACTGCGATGAGAGACTGTGGGAGGCCGACATTGAGTTAATGAAAAATGATTCACGAAAAAACATGTGCGCCATTAAACCACAATAGCCACGGCATTTTCATAGATAAAAATACGGGGCACACCTGAACCCTGATTTCAGGGGACAGCATGAATACCCCGTTATGTCATTATCGAGTACGAGGACAAACGTCTGCATCTTCAAAGAAGTAGGACACTTCTCTGGCAGCAGAAGCCGGAGAATCCGAACCATGCACTGCATTTTCATCAATAGTCTGAGCAAAATCAGCACGGATAGTCCCGGCAGCGGCTTCAGCCGGATTGGTAGCTCCCATAAGCTCACGGTGATGAGCAACAGCGTTTTCGCCTTCCAGAACCGATACAACAACAGGGCCCGAGGTCATGAAAGACACCAGATCGTTAAAGAAAGGACGCTCTTTATGCTCAGCATAAAAACCTTCTGCCTTCTCTTTGCTCAGCTGAACCATGCGGGTTCCAACAACTTTGAGGCCAGCTTTTTCAAAGCGGCTAAAAATTTCGCCGATGACATTTTTAGCAACAGCGTCAGGCTTGATAATTGACAAAGTGCGCTCTACGGCCATTACACTCTCCAAACGTTCTTCTATTGGCCCATTACAGGTCAAGTTTATAATTCAATGCGCTACCTCCAGTCATTGGGGAAGCTTGGATGGCATTGTAAACGATCACTATCTCAGTGTCAGTTTTATCCGCACAAAATCATACAAGTCGAAACCAAATTCAGGTCATCGAATTTCAAGACAATGTCACCCCGGATATTCCATGCCAATTATCAGCAGTGTTCTCAATGAGCAACTACAATTCTAACGCACTCGCGGGAGTGCAGGGTAATTAGCAATTGTCTTGGCTTCTGAATAACTTAACATGACAAGGATAAATATGACTTTAACAGACAGGATAACCAGACGCTCTTCTGGATACGGGGCAATCCGGCTTACACTGTTATTATTTTTCTTTGTATCAACATCAACTCCCCTTCAGGCTACCCCTCATGTATGCCAGAAGTGCAAGAATGTTTATAATGATGATGATTTTCTAGTCTGCCCAATCTGCCACCCGGCACCTGCTGACCCGCCAGCTCAACCAGAAACACAACACTCCCAACAATTAAAATGGGTGATGCGGCTTTTTATGTTGGCAGCGCAAGCGCAGCCAGATTCAAATTTTATTTTTTCCCCTGACAGTCTCTTTCAGGCTCTGTCGGCTTTACTCGCGGGCGCCTCCGACACTACTCAGGAGTTACTGGCAAAATTTTTGGAAAGGAATTCTCCCTCCTCTTCCACAACAGAAGCACCAGGTGCCAGTCCAGGGCAAAGCGTGGTTTACACTGCCGGCAACGCTTTATTATTAGCCTCCCGGTACCAGCTTCAGGATTCCTATCGCAGGGAAGCCGAAAAGATGAGCACGGCTATTCATGACAACATTGACTTCCGCAACAGGCCATCCTTAAAAGCACTCGCTGAACAGCTTAATCAAGAGTTCTGCTATTTAACCCATGGCATGATTCGATCTTTTTGCAGTGCCAATCAATGGAACACAGAGACCGCACTCATTCTCATAAATTCTGTTTACTTCAGAGGGCTGTGGAAGCAACCTTTCTATCGTAAAAACGGAGGAGGACTCTTTACTCTGGAAAACGGTACAAATGTACACCTCAGAAGAGTTTTACATCAAGAGATACGACACACAGGGTACGCTATCCAAAATGAGTGGCAAGCAGTAACGGTTCCCTACCGTGGAAACTATGAAATGGTACTGGTTTTGCCACCGGAAGGAACAGCACTCTCAACGGCATCTCCTGAAATAATGGCCAATTTACTTGCGTCACTGCAAGCTGTGCCAGAAATAGATCTTACTTTACCTGCCTTTGAAAGCTACTCTGGAACTGAGTTGAGTTCTGTGTTGAGAAACACGGGCCTGGAATGCTTATTTCAACAAGGTAGGGTGACTTTAGGAGGCATGCTAGTCGGCTCCTCAAAAGGGATCTTCTTGTCCGGCATTCAACAAAACTGCGCCATAAAAGTCAATGAATTGGGGACTGAAGCTTCAGCAATCACTCAAACGTGCTTTGTCGATGGCATCAGAAGAAATATCAAAATTAATTTTAACAGACCATTTCTTTATATTTTGCGACATAAGGACACAGGGAGAATACTCTTTATAGGGCAAATACTTCACCCTGAAACCCTTAACTACCGTTAACTGAAAGAAAAAAGATCAATGATGACTGCAAGGTTCTCATTGATCCTGCCAGTCAGACTGATCACTCAAGCTCTTCAATCCAGGCCGCCTGAATAGCTTCCAAAATCTTTTCTCCACAACGCGCCGGATCATCATCAAAATCTTCCAGAGCCATCACCCACGCTCTCAGATCAACAAAATTAACAAATTTCGGATCAACATCCGGGTGCGCATCAGCCAGCTCAGTAGCAATGTCGAAGATGTCTGTCCACCTCATAATCTTTCTACCTTATATCCGGTGACCTAATCAGCAGAGAGAAAGAGACTCATAAGAGTCTCTCCATCGAAAGCACAGCAGGCTCAATGCTTTTCTGACACCTGGTTAAGCGTGTACATGGGTATTTCCACCACCAGATTCTCTTCAGCCACCACCGCCTGACAGCTCAAGCGAGACTCAGGCTCCAGACCCCAGGCTTTGTCGAGCAGATCTTCTTCCAGCTCATCCGCCTCCTCCATACTGTCAAAGCCTTCACGGACAACCACATGACAGGTCGTACAGGCACAGGACTTTTCGCAGGCATGTTCAATTTCAATGCCATTAGCCAGAGCCGCATCGCATACGGTCATTCCCGCCTCAGCCTCAATCACGGCCCCTTCCGGGCAGATTTCATCATGAGGCAGAAATACGATTTGTGGCATGTTCAGGACTCCTTGAATTCGTCAATCTTATGGCCCGAGAGTGCCTTTCGTATGCCAGAATTCATACGCCGGGCAGCAAACTCATCACTGGCCTTGCTGATACGTTCAATTTCGAGCTTGATAGCCTCTGCATCGCCCTGACGCCTCACAGCGCCCAGGCTTTCAAGGTCAGCCACCAGTCGGTTAAATTCATCTTCACTCAGCAGTTCACGCCCATCAGCCTCGAGTGCCGTTACCAAAGCTTGTGTTAAACGATCAGCCTCTACTTCCTGCTCCCGCAGTTTTCTGGCATCACGGTCTTCGACGGCACTGCTCATGGACTCTTTCAGCATACGAGCGATTTCATCATCGGTCAGACCGAAGGAAGGCTTGACCTGCACACTACTTCTGACACCCGTAGCCATTTCTTCCGCGGATACATCCAGCAGACCATCTGCATCAACCTGGAAAGTCACACGAATCTTGGCAGCACCCGCAGGCATTGGGGGAATACCGCGCAATTCGAAATGCGCCAGCGAACGGTTATCACTCACCAGCTCTCGCTCACCTTGCAGAACCTGAATGGCCATTGCTGTCTGGCCCTCTTTGTAAGTGGTAAATTCCTGAGCCCTACTGACTGGAATAGTCGTATTCCTGTGAATGACTTTTTCCATCAGTCCACCCATGGTTTCCAAACCGAGCGACAGAGGAATTACATCCAGCAGCAACATTTCTTCAGCAGACTTATTCCCTGCCAACACATTAGCCTGTTGTGCAGCACCCATTGCAACAACCCGATCCGGATCAATAGACGTCAGTGGTTTCTTGCCAGTAAATTCGGCCACAGATTCACGAACAAAAGGCACACGAGTAGAACCACCTACCATAACCACTTCATGAATATCAGCAGCCTTAACACCTGCATCACGCAAGGCTCGCTTGAACGCTCTGATGGTTTTAGAAACCAGTGGCTTTACCAGCTCGTTAAACTGAACACGGCTCAGTTCACCCTGCCAGCCGGCAAAGGCAACTGATACGCTATCTGAATCAGTCAGGAACTCTTTGGCCCTGCAGGCCTCAGTCATTACCGACCTGTAACTACCACTATCAAGATCCGTTTCAGACACAGAAGCAGACTCCAGAATCCAACGTGCAACCGCTTTGTCAAAATCATCACCACCCAGTGCCGAATCCCCCCCCGTAGCCATGACTTCAAACACGCCTTTCTTAAGCCTGAGTACAGAGATATCGAAGGTACCACCACCGAGATCGAAGACAGCAATAACTCCTTCAGACCCGACATCCAGACCGTAGGCAACAGCTGCTGCTGTAGGCTCATTCAAAAGCCGATATACGTGTAACCCGGCCAGCTTGGCTGCATATTTAGTCGCCTGCCGTTGTGCATCATCAAAATAGGCAGGTACGGTAATGACCGCACCATCCAACTCACCCCCCAGGCTTTCACTGGCACGCTGCGCCAATGAACGAAGAATTTCAGCAGACACTTCAACCGGACTGACAGCACCACGACGGGTTTCTATAAGAGGCATACTGCTTTCTGACCGACCGAAGTGATAAGGCATCACCTCACCCAGTGTATTGACATCTTCAAGACCACGCCCCATTAGTCGTTTAATTGAGACAATAGTATTCAGTGAATCGTCTATCACGTGAGCTTTAGCTGCCAGCCCTACCTCGACTCCCTGCTCTGCGTATCGAACGACTGAGGGCAGGATATGATAACCATCATGATCAGGTAATGTTTCCACAGAGCCGGATCGAACCGTCGCTACCAGAGAGTTGGTAGTTCCCAGATCAATGCCTACTGCGCGTTTTTGCTGATGAGGCTCCGGAGCCAGCCCGGGCTCAGATATCTGAAGAAGTGCCATATTCGATTCTCAATCACCCAGAAGCTCGGCTTCCAACTGCTCCATTTCGGCAGACAGCTTCACCATGAATTGCATTTTTTGAACGACAGCCGCAGCCTGCTCCAGAGAAGCCTCACCCCCCTTTTGCCAGAGAGAGGCAAATTCGCTTTGATAATCTGCCATAATTTGATTCACCTGTGCCATCAGCCGCTCTAGTTCAGATTCAGGATCCTGATGTTCACGAATTTCGCTGACAGCTTCTCTCAGCTCCATCTGCTCCATCAGAAAGATCGTATCCATAACCGTATTATTTTCAAGATCAACGGGTCGCCCAGCGAGTTCCAGCAAGTAAAGAGAACGATTGAGAGGCGACTTCAGTGTTTCGAGCCCTTCGTTAACATAGGCTGCGTACTGAACCGCCAACCTTTGCTGACGCTCATCTTCACCAGCAAACCGGTCAGGATGAACAGACTTTTGCAATTCACGATATCGTTCGGATAATAACGCCTGATCGACTTGAAATCCGACAGGCAATTGAAACAGCTCGAAAAAATTCTTAGTTAAATCGACCACGATACCAGACATTCCAAATGAGTAGAGGTCGGAATTATATGGGCAAATAAAATGCCTGAAATCCCGAAACCTATTTATTACGCAACCTTTATTATGCTCACCTTCCAATGACAAAAAGCCCTTCGCCACCTGAGTGATGAAAGACTCTTCAATGCATTCAAAAAGGGGTGGGTTCAGACTGCATGGATATCACTGTAAGCGAGCGTTCAAACGTTGAAGCTCTCACCACAACCGCATTCACTGGATGCATTGGGGTTGTTGAACTGAAAGCCTTCATTTAAACCTTCCCTGACAAAATCAAGCTCAGTGCCATCAAGGTAGACCAGACTTTTCTGATCGGAGTATATGTTGACGCCCTTACTTTCAAAAGACAACTCGTCTATAGCTGTTTCATCCACGAACTCCAGCACATAAGCCATGCCCGAGCAGCCAGAAGTTCGCACCGCAACACGGATGCCAAGCCCCCTGCCGCGCTTCTTCAGTTGACCCCTTACATGCCGGGCTGCGGCCTCTGTCATGGTGATCGCCATGAAATACTCCAACTCAATACATAAATCCAATAGGCCAATGGAATACCATTAACCTTAAGACTCGCCGTGCTTGGTACGATAATCGTCGATTGCAGCCTTGATCGCATCCTCAGCCAGTACTGAACAGTGTATCTTC
>NZ_JAHHPQ010000801.1:0-1249 GCF_024606245.1 Endozoicomonas sp. SESOKO2 | reverse complement strand
GTGGAACTCATGATCAGGTTGCCAACATTGAAGGCTCACGAGGCGGTGATTACAAGGGAATAAAACTTCACGCTATACGTATGCCGGGCTTTGTAGCATCTCAGGAAGTGATCCTGGGCGACAGTGGTCAATATCTGACCATCCGTCATGATTCCATTGAACGCACGAGCTATATGCCTGGCATTCTTATGGCCAGTGAGTACATTCATGACAAGGCTGAATTGGTTTATGGGCTGGAACATATTCTCTGATCAGAAAGAATGAAGTGATTAACAGATGACATTATCAAAACCTTCGGTAAAATCAGACTTGTCGGCAGTCTGATTCACGCTTTATGCCCGCTATGAGTATCCTGCATAAGACAGCCATAGCGAATAAACAACCATGGCGAATAAAATGCGGCAAGAATCGGACTGCAGTATATGCTTACCCTATATGAATCGCAGTAAGAGCTGAACTCTCGACTTGAATACCCAGATCCAGGCAACACCGACAAAAAATGCAGGTAGGACCTGCCAGTTTCTCCTAGAACCGGACGATCCACGTCGATTCGCAGAGCTCTGCGGACAATTCAATCAGCACCTGAAACAAATAGAACAGCGCCTTGGCGTTGATATTCGTTATCGTGGCAACCAGTTCACGGTCAGGGGTGAAGATCGAAATGCCCAGGCGGCTTCTGAGATTCTCAAGCGTCTCTACAGGGAGACCGGAAAAACGGGACACCTGACGGCTGAGACAGTGCACCTCTACCTCCAAGAGTCTGCGGTTGAATGGATCCACGAACCCAGGTCCGACAACCTGATCGCTCTGCGAACCCGCAAGGGTACAGTCACCCCAAGGGGTGAGAACCAGCAGAAATATGTTCGCTCCATCCTTACTCACGATATCAATTTCGGTATTGGCCCGGCGGGCACCGGCAAGACCTATCTGGCTGTTGCAGCCGCCGTCCAGGCCCTGGAAGACGAAGAAATACGTCGAATCCTGTTGGTCAGGCCTGCTGTCGAAGCCGGCGAAAAGCTGGGTTTCCTGCCGGGTGACCTGTCTCAAAAGATCGATCCTTATCTTCGCCCACTCTACGATGCACTCTATGAAATGCTCGGCTTTGAACGAGTAGACAAGCTGATCGAGAAAAATGTGATCGAAGTTGCACCCCTCGCTTACATGCGTGGTCGCACCCTTAACAACTCATACATTATTCTTGATGAAGCCCAGAACACGACGCCGGAACAGATGAAAATGTTCCTGACCC
>NZ_JAHHPQ010000800.1:0-1382 GCF_024606245.1 Endozoicomonas sp. SESOKO2 | reverse complement strand
TAGTGACTCCTGAACCAATCGACGAAATCACTCAAGTATTTTATGCGTTCTTTCATAAGTTTTCTCTTCCTTTGTACTTTGCTAAGTTCTTTTCCTTCTTGTCCCTTTGCTGCCTCGTCATGTTGGGCTCTGTTAGACGGCTGATTGATATCGCTACCAATAGTTTGTTCATACCTTGCCAAGGTAGTCTGTGATTGTTCCAGCAGGCCGACAAATCCTGTACCGAGGGTTACCATTATGACTTGGTATTCATTTGCATCAGGAAATGTTTTTTGTAATTGTTGTTCTATGTAATTTGACAGGGCTATAAGTAATTCTTGAAATATGTGAGGGTCTTCATTTCCCACGTTGTGTATTGCGTCATTTATTACCTCTTCGAATATTGCAAATAATTTCTGTTCTTTGCCTTTTTTGTTTGTAGAGTTAGTAACGGTATCATCCCAGTTTGATTTTCTAAAATAACTCGAGAAATTGCGAAGGTGTCCACCTGCTGATTCTATAAGGAAAGGATCAAGAAACATGTATATAGAATTAATGAGATTCTCGAACTGATTGATTGAAGCAACTAATTCAGGGTTTTTTTCACCATATTCTTTTATTAGCACTAACATTCGCTCATCTGATTTAATATTCCGCTGATGATACGGTATTGAGTTCACATCAAAGGCACAGTTGAGAAGAGCGGAAGCGGCTTTTATAATTGGATCGATTAATGTCTCGGACTTTTCAGCCTTTAAGGTATTATCCAATTGTTGTATATGCCTGATGTTAATTTCTTTCAAATATTTTATAGTAGAGATGACGGAAACAGATTCTTTAACATTTGCTTTTAAAACTTCGTGATCTTTTATGGGCTCTTTATTGCCTAGAAGCTCACCTTTGTTGTTATGAAGTATCCCGATACAAGACAAGAAGATAGCTTTAAGCAGGAATGAGTTAAAAAAGAAATGAGCTGCTTCAGGGGTGGCTCCATTTGAATGAATGGCTGCATAGTAACTTGCCATGAATATCACGAGGTTTATTTTTTGGTCTGGAAAGTAGGTATCGATAGGTGATTCTATACCCTGGACAGAATATAGAATTGCCATCAAATCATTCTCGTCTTCATTAACTGTGAGGTGGAGCGTCTTTATCAATTGCTGAATCATGTTTGCAATGGTCAGGCTCTCTTTGGGAAGGATTTCCGGAACATGGCTCAATATAGTCCTTAAAGTGTCTGCATCAAGGCCTGTATCCACCACTTGGAGAATGTCATAAATACAGTCATGGTCCAATAGCGGGAGCGGAATTTCAATTAAAGGCCGCGGCTGCTGTGCTGCTGCTCCTGCCGATTCTTCTGAATGCTCATCCACTTTTTTGCCTAACTCATTTTCGTGATTCAT
>NZ_JAHHPQ010000086.1:0-23305 GCF_024606245.1 Endozoicomonas sp. SESOKO2 | reverse complement strand
GACCAATTTATTGCAACCGCAGTAGGACAGCCTTAAGTCCGACAGGCTGCTAGGAAACAACGTCAGCGGGAGTCAGCAACATGACTATAACAAGACAGCCAACAATGACATTGGGACGTTTTTTCGAGAGGCTTTCTACCGTTGAAATACCACTCCACACCAACACTACAATCGCTAATGGAACTTCAAAAGCCACGCCGAAGGCAAAGAACAATTTCACTATAAATTGGAGGTATCGATTGATATCCGTCATCACCGTCACCGATTCGAGTCCGACGGTACTTAAGAAAGAGAAGCTAATCGGGAAGACTACATAATAAGCAAAGGCCAGCCCCGGATAAATATCCTTGAAAAATAGAAGAGTCCCTGAAACACTAGCACAGCTACGAAACTGCGAAGCAAACGACACCTTAGCTCAACAAGATACTGAACCAGAGGCTGTTCCTTGAAGACTCCATTTTTGCTCATGCACCCTTGTTTGTTTTCTCTTCAGTTTCTTCTTTTGCTTTGTCTGTAGTGCCATCAGGATTTTTTTCACCAGGATCTTTATCTTTCTCACCAAGATCAAAGGACTTGTTTAATGTCTCTAATGGCTCCTTGATCGACTCAGTCATTTGAGAGCGTGTCTTTTCCAACTCTTTCATAACCTGTTCGTTATGAATTTGCCTTTTGATGCCATCGACATCCAGCTCTCTCTCCAGTTCGTCCTTGGCAGACTGAAAGCTGCGTTTTATCTTGCTGATCCAGTAGGCCGTGGTTCGAATGGCACCGGGCAGCCTCTCAGGCCCCAATACGACCAGAGCGATCACAGCAATAAGAAGCAGCTCTGTGAAACCGATGTCGAACACTTTATCTCCAGAGATATCTCAAAACATTTTCAGCTCACGGCTGTTTTCAGCTCACGGCTGTTTTTTCAGCTCACGACTGCCTGAACGTAAAGCTGTTTACCCTGACTCCCGATACACGGGAGAAGAAAACTGTACTGCAACCTGCCTCAGGATTTACGCTGACTCTCTTCGGGCTCTTTGTTCTGATGATGGCTCCCGGACGGTTGGGACTTCTGCTCTTCATCAGAAGAGATAGCTTTTTTGAATCCCTTGACAGCACTGCCCAGATCACCACCCAGGCCTTTCAGTTTCTTAGTACCAAACAGCATCACCACAATCAGCAGGATGATGAGCAACTGCCAGATACTGATTCCACCAAATCCCATAATCCACCTTCCTTTCAGACTAACCAGGGAAAGTCAGCCCCCAATGCCAACGCTACCCCGGAAGCATTAACCGCTGCACTCTCATGAATGCGGCTGTACGATTGATATATTCTACCGGATATCCCGCTTCCCTTCACTCAAGCGTCTCGAGAGGCCTTTTCTTCGATGCCTGACAAACCAAAGCGTCGCTCCAGCTCTTTGAGAACTTCTTTGTGGCTCAGCCCCAGATGAGACAGCATGACCATAGTATGAAACCAGAGGTCTGCTGTTTCATAAACCACATCATCAAGACTGCCACCCAACTCTGCTGCTTTCGCTGCGATCAGGGTTTCTGCCGACTCTTCACCGACTTTTTTCAGGATCTTGTCCATACCCGCATCATGCAAACTGGCTACATAGGAGCTGTCCGGGCTGGCCCGACGGCGTTCTTCCAGCACAGCTTCCAGCTTCTCCAAGATGCTATCCATTATCGCTGTTTCCACTCTTGTCTTCACCGTAGATGGCACCAGGGCTTTTCAGGACTTCATCCGTAGTTAACCATTGACCGCCTTCGCTCAACCTACGATAAAAGCAGGATTCCCGACCTGTGTGGCAGGCTATTCCGCCAAGCTGCTCTACCACTAGCAGAACAGAGTCGCCATCACAATCCAGCCTTAATTCATGCAGTTTCTGCACATGGCCGGATGACTCACCTTTACGCCAGAGTTTGCCACGGGAACGTGACCAGTATATCGCCTGCTGCTCTTCAGCGGTCAGAGCCAGTGCTTCCCGATTCATCCAGGCCTGCATCAGTACCCTGCCAGTTTGATGATCCTGGGCTGTCGCTGCCACCAGACCATCACTGTTCCAGCGAACGTCATCCAACCAACTCATGCTACTCATCTCCACTCCTATCGAGTCAGGAGCCATACTCCGACTCCTCCCATTAACACTCCCTGCCAGGGGATCTGCGCAGACCATTCAGGGAACACCAGAACAGCAGCAGCTCCTGCAACCAATACCCTACCCAGCCACTTCATTTTGCTGGATTGCTGACCTGCCCGGCTATGCATGTCCATCAGCTTTTGCTGATGCTCTGAAATTTGTTTGACACTGTGCAAAGCATTTCTGGCCATATTAGGCGCACTCAGCAGCCAGTCGGGAGCATTATCACGCACTGAACGGCCGATTTCGCATGGACTGACCTGATCTTTCATCCACTTCTCAAGGAAAGGCTGTGCGGTATTCCACAGATCAAGCTCCGGATATAGTTGCCGTCCCAGCCCTTCGACGTTGAGCAGCGTTTTTTCCAACAGAACCAGCTGGGGCTGAACTTCCATTTCAAACCTTCGTGCCACCTGAAACAATCTGACCAAGAGATGCCCAAAAGAAATATCTTTCAAGGGTCGTTCAAATATAGGCTCACAGACCGTACGAATAGAGGCTTCAAGTTCGCCGACTACGGTATGGGAAGGAACCCAGCCTGAATCCACGTGCAGTTGGGCGACCTTACGATAATCCCGTTTGAAAAAAGCCAGCAGGTTACAGGCCAGATAATACTGATCTTCCGGTTCCAGGGTACCGACGATACCACAGTCAATGCCGATGTATTTGGGCTCAGATGGGTTAGATATATCGACAAAAATATTACCCGGATGCATGTCGGCATGGAAAAACCGGTCGCGGAAAACCTGAGTAAAGAAGATCTCGACGCCTCTTTCCGCCAGTTTTTTCATATCGGTGCCACTGGCCTTCAGGGTTTCCGTATCAGCAACGGGCACACCATAAATTCTCTCCATTACCATAACCGAAGGCTTGCAATAATCCCAGTAAACCTGAGGAATAAACAGCAACGGTGAATCAATAAAATTTCTGCGCAAAAGGGAGCTGTTGGCTGCTTCCCGCAACAGGTCCAGCTCATCAAGAATGGTTTTCTCGTAATCCCTGACCACTTCTATTGGCCTGAGCCTTCTGGCCTCTCTTACAAGAATGACCAACAGACGACTAAAGCCGTACATAAGCCGGATATCCTTGCGGATCACCTTCTCTATGCCGGGCCGTATCACTTTTACTACCACCTCTTCTCCAGTGTGCAGTCGTGCAGTGTGCACCTGGGCTATGGAAGCAGACGCCATGGGTTCATGATCAAAGCGGTTAAACCGTTTTGAAACCGGGGCATTTAGGCTTTTCTCAATGATGGCAACGGCATCTGTCGCAGGAAAAGGCGCCACTTGATCCTGCAATCGGGCCAATTCATCACTGATATCGTCTGGCAAAAGATCGCGGCGGGTGGATAAAATCTGGCCGAACTTGATGAAGATAGGCCCGAGGGATTCAAGCCCTTTTCTCAATCGGATGGCTCTGGGTTCATTATTTTTGATGAAATACCGCCAGGGAAAGAGGCGCATCAGCACTCTGGCGGGAAAAGGCAGACGGTCGATCTCGATCAGATCATCCAGCCTGTAACGGGCAATAGCCCCAACAATTTTTATTAAACGGGTTAACTGCAGCACCCTATTCTCCCGCGATACTTTTGTTTGCTCAACCCGCTTGTTTGCTCAACTTGCTCAGGGCTGTCTTTCACTCATGGCTGCTTACCAGCTTACCCATCAAGATTTGTTCAAACGCCTGCCCAAGTCTTCAACGGCTTCACTGAGAACAGTCACCTCATGACTGAAAGCGCTGATTTCGGGCTCTGAGGGCACCAGCTCCAGCTCATCCTGAAGATAAGTTGCCCCATGATCAGGAAGCCTTTCGCCAAAACCCGCAAACGTCGAGGTGATGAAACGCAGTCCCTCAGCCAGTGAATGTCCTGCTACCGGGCCCAGTCGCTCACATATCAGGCTTTCCCAGTCGAGCTCCATCTTTCGATGAGTGGATTCCAATTTTTCCAAAACATTCTGCTCACCAGAGACGTTTAGCTCCCTGACCCCTTGCCATGAAGAGCCTCGATCAACTGCAAGCGTTATAAAACTGCTCAACGGCCCCTGCAGAGTGGCATCTACAGATCCCTCATGCCAGCCAGCACACCGAACTCCAAAGGCGTCCAGAAAAACATAGCAGTTAAAATCAGGCTGAAGACAAATGAAACGAACAACTCTGCCATCCAGAGACTTCAGGGCCTCGGCTGTGACTGGATCCAGCTTCAACAGCTGATTAATCCGGGTCTCCAGAAGCGCCAAAAATGCCGTCTTCATGATAATCAGGGTTTGATGCCTTTATGCAGGGCAACAATGCCTCCGGTCATGTTGTGGTAGGTGTTATTCACAAAACCGGCTTCTTTCATCATCGCTTTCAGCGTTTCCTGATCCGGGTGCTTGCGAATACTCTCGGCCAGATAACGATAACTCTCTGAGTCGCCCGCCACCAGCTTGCCCATGAACGGCAACAGGGAGAAAGAATAGGCGTCATAGGCTTTGGTCAGCA
This sequence comes from Endozoicomonas sp. SESOKO2, assembly GCF_024606245.1. Taxonomy (NCBI): domain Bacteria; kingdom Pseudomonadati; phylum Pseudomonadota; class Gammaproteobacteria; order Oceanospirillales; family Endozoicomonadaceae; genus Endozoicomonas; species Endozoicomonas sp. SESOKO2. The sequence goes on along the minus strand of NZ_JAHHPQ010000086.1, from coordinate 18,687 downwards.
GAGGGTTGTTGGTCTTTGAGAACTCCAGAACCAGGAGACGCCCGCCTGGCTTCAGGACCCGGCACATAGAACGCAGTGCTTCGTCCTTATCGGTCACATTTCGCAGGCCAAAGGCGATGGTTATGCAGTCGAACGTGTTTTCCGGGAAGGGCAGGCATTCAGCATTGGCCTGAACATACTCAACATTCCCAACAATGCCCTGATCAATCAGGCGATCACGCCCAACTCTGAGCATGGACTCATTGATATCAGCAAGAACCACTCTCCCCGTATCACCCACCAGACGGGAAAACTGTTTTGTGAGGTCGCCGGTACCACCAGCAATATCCAGAACATGATGACCTTTACGGACCGCAGAAAGCTCTACCGTAAAACGCTTCCAGATCCGGTGAACACCCATCGACATCAGGTCATTCATCATGTCATAGCTGTCAGCCACTGAGTGAAAAACACCCGCCACCAGCTTCTCTTTATCGTCAGGATTGACATCTTTGTAACCAAAGTGCGTCTTGTCCTGATCTCTTACCTTCTCAGTCATCCAGATCTCCACCCCAGCACCAGAAAAGAGTTGGAACCCTGTGTTTCGATTTCCGGGCACTGGCAAGTATTCGGGAAAAATTGCAGGCTATTGTAATGGGTAATGACAAATAGGTAAATTTGCCCGCATACCGCACTGTTCCGCAGCGATCTCAACCAGTTGCATTTTCATCACAAGACTTTCAGCGTTTTCTGACGACAACACTGCCAATCGAGTAGCCCGCTCCAAAAGAACAGATAACACCAAAGCTGCCAGTTTCCAGATCTGCTGAGTGTTTATGGAAAGCAATGATTGATCCGGCAGAACTGGTATTGGCGTACTCATCCAGAATAACCGGCGCCTCTTCAGAAGTCGCTTCACGACCCAGTATTTTTCGTGAAATCAGCTGGTTCATGCTCAGGTTCGCCTGATGCAGCCAGAGGCGAGAGAGTTCTTCAGACGCTAGCCTTAGCTCATCCAGATGACTTGAAATGATCTCTGCCACTTTGGGACAGACTTCCTTGAAAACCTTGCGGCCATTCTGCACAAAAAGCTTATCGGGTTGCCCTACGCCAGACTCATCAGCGCGATTCAGGAATCCAAAATTATTACGGATATTGTTGGAAAACTGAGTCCAGGCTCTGGTACCCAGTATTTCAAAACCATTCTCATTCCTGGCAACACTGTCGGCTTCAACAACAACGGCCGTAGAGGCATCTCCGAAAATAAAGTGACTGTCACGATCGCGAAAATTCAAATGACCGGAAGTGATCTCGGGACTGATCACCAGAACCCTATGCGCGTGACCGGAAAGAATGGCATCCGTGGCCGCTTTGATCCCAAACGTTGCAGAAGAACAAGCAACATTCATATCGTAGGCATAGCCAGACGCTCCCAAATAATATTGCACTTCAACAGCGACGGCAGGATAAGCCCTTTGCAAGTTGGAACAAGCAACAATAACCAGATCCACCTCTTCTGGTCTAACTTTGGCCTGGAAAAGCGCATCTCTGGCAGCATGTAATGCCATTTCACACTGAACGGAGATTTCCTCGTTATCCCGCTCGGGTAGCAGGGGTACCATACGGTCAGGATCAAGAACGCCTTCCCGATTCATGACATAACGGCTTTTAATGCCCGACGCTTTTTCTATGAACGCACTACTGCTCATCGGCAGAGGTTCCCTTTCACCAGCAGCGATTGCCTGCTGGTGTTTATCGTTCTCTTTTTGAGCCCAGGTGTTATAGCTCGCGACCAGTTCATCATTACTGATGGAGCTGGCCGGGGTGTAAAGCCCCGTTCCTGTGATAATTGCAGCGACAGCCATGCTTGTTCCGATCACCTTATCTAAGTGTGCTCCGTGATCCTATATCATGCACCATGGTAATAAAACCTTAAAATTTCACCTCACACCATTGTACGACAGCTCACCGGAGGCTGACCGAGTATAGACAGTCATTCGCAGAAAGCACTCCCGGGGTCTTGGATGCTTGCTGCAGGGTGAGAGAGATTTCAGGAACCCAATTGACGGTTGTGTCTCAAATATACGAACCTAAACTGCAGTAGAACAGATACACGGGTCGTGTGTGGATAAAAACGCAGTAGTCATTACGCAGGTTGATCCTGAACTGCAGACTCTGACCAACATGTCAGCAAAAAAGCCCCGAATAAAGAGCGGTCGTCCTTCATCATAGACTTTGCGTGCAGTAAAGAGACTGAAGTTTTTTTGATCAGAGAGCTTTTCCTATGAATGAGGCACAGGCTCTTGCGTTTGATAAAACTGCCGAATCACCTGTTCCGAAGGATAGCAGGCTCAGACAACTCCTGTTAGAGCCTGCTCCGTGAGGAATAATGGTTTCCGGTTCAATTAACCGGTGTTACGCATACCTGCAGCAATACCTGCAACGGTGATCATCAAAGCCTGCTCAAGGTTTTCACAAACCTCCCCTTCCTCTGTATGTCTTACCCGGTAGAGTAACTCTGCCTGAAGAACGTTCAGAGGGTCAGTATAAGGATTACGTAAAGCGATGGCCTGTTTGTTCTGAGGATGGTTAGACATCAACTCTTCACCGCCTTTGAGCTCCAGCAGTGCCTGAACTGCAGTTTCCAGTTGCTCTCGCAGGCTTTCTCCCAAATGCTGTAGCTCGGCGGGTACCAGACGCTCCTCGTAGTATTCAGCCAGATTAGAATCGGTCTTCATAAAGACCATCTCCAGCATTTCCAGTCGTGCCTTGAAGAACGGCCACTGACTGATCATCTCTTCCAGAGTGTCTCTCTGACCATTTTCAAGGGCATTTTTCAGGGCAGCACCACATCCAAGCCAGGTGGGCAGCATGAGACGAATCTGGGTCCAGGCGAATATCCATGGAATCGCCCGCAAACTTTCCACGCCACCATTAGGCTTGCGCTTTGCAGGTCTGGAGCCCAGCGGAAGCTTGGCCAGTTCCTGTTCTGGCGTCACAGCACGAAAGTAGGGAACAAAATCAGGCTCATCCCGAACCATGCCCCGGTAAATTTGCAGGGAATCCCTGGCCAGCTGATCCATCATATCTCGCCAGCTTTGTTTTGGTTCTGGTGGCGGCAACAGGCTTGCTTCGAGGGTAGCGCTGGCATAAAGCATCAGACTATTAATGGCGACGTCAGGGAAACCAAACTTGAAACGGATCATCTCTCCTTGTTCAGTGACCCGCAGATTATTGTTCACAGAGCCCGGTGGCTGGGAAAGAATCGCCGCATGGGCAGGGCCACCGCCGCGACCGATGGTGCCGCCACGACCGTGAAACAACGTCAGCTCAACATTATTTTCACGACAAACTTCCGTCACCTCTTCCATAGCCCGATACTGAGCCCAGGCTGCAGCCATCCAGCCAGCATCTTTGGCAGAGTCGGAATAACCGATCATGACCATCTGCCCCCCATGACAATAGCCACGATACCAGGGCAATGACAGCAGAGAGCTAATGCACTCACTGGCACCATCCAGAGCATCCAGTGTTTCAAACAGGGGAGCAATCGGCATCGCAAAGTCAACGCCACACTCCTTCAGCAATAGTGCTACAGACAATACATCGGACGGCTTGTAGGCCATGGAAATGACGTAGGCCCCCAATGCCTGCTGACCTTCTCTGGCAATAGCACGACAGGTGGCAATGACTTCAGCGACCTCTTCGGAAGGCTCCCATTCTACCGGAATCATGGGCCTGGGATTCTGAAGCTCTTTTAGCAGAAAGGTCTGCTTTTCCTGCTCGTCCCAGCTCTGGTAATCTCCAATCCCGAGAGCCCTGGTTAACTCACTGACCGTCCGGGTATGCCTGCTCGCCTCCTGACGAATATCCAGACGTATCAGGGTGAGACCAAAGCTGTGAGCACGACGAATCATGTCCAACAGCGGACCATCGGCGATGACCCCAAGACCCACTTTATGCAACGAGTGATAGCAGAGCTCCAGAGGCTCAACAAGATCTTTATGCTCAAGAAGCACTTCAGAAGAACGGGGTTTATCGGCCAGTGAATATTCACACCAGCTTCGGGCCTCTCTGAGACGTTCCCTGAGTTGCCTGAGAATCACCCGGTAGGGCTCTCGACATTCCCCCAGTTTCTGCTTCATTTCTTCACTGCACTCTGTCATGGAGAGTTCTCCAATAAGAGGCTTCAGATCCCTGAGGTACAAATCCGCAGCCATCCAGCGGCTCAACAAGAGCACTTCCTGAGTCACCTCAGCGGTGACGAATGGATTCCCATCCCGATCCCCTCCCATCCAGGAAGAAAAACGCACCGGCACAGCATCCAGTGGCAGACCTATGTCCGTGTGTTCCCTGAGCCGCTCGTCTATGGCACGAACAAAATCAGGAACCGCATTCCACAGAGAGTGCTCGATGGTAGCAAACCCACCCTTGGCCTCATCAACAGGCGATGGCCGCTTCATCCTGAACTCGTAAGTGTGCCAGGCCTGAGCAATCAACTGACGAAGCCGGTCTTCATGGCGGGCCCGTTCCCTGAAGCTCAAACGGCTGCTTTCCAGCTTGCTAAGGCACTCAAAAATTGATTCATGTTTCTGGATCAGGGTTCTGCGGGAAACTTCGGTGGGGTGAGCGGTCAACACCAGCTCCATATCCAGACTGGCAACACTGTCAGCGATCTGCTCTTGACTGAAACCCTGATTTCTCAGCCTGGCCATCAGCTCATCGAAGTGATCCGGGACACAGAACGTTTCGCCATGGCTGACGGCAATGCTGTCATATTGCTCGGCCAGATTAGCCAAATTGAGAAAATGACTAAACGCTCGTGTGACGGGCACCAGATCGTCATCGGAAAGGTTTTTCAATTGATCCAGCAAAACATCCCTATCATCCTCACTGCCTGCTCTTGCAGCCTTGGAAAGCTGACGAATACTTTCAATACGATTGAAAAAATCCTCGCCATGATGCTCTTTAATCGTTTGACCCAACAGTGTTCCCAGCAGGTTCACGTTGCGACGCAAATTCGCCTTGCTGTCTGTCATAGATTTAACTTCCCGGGGTTTTACCGTGAAATTTCTTTCACTCTGGCACTTTGTTCATGGCTTAAAGGCACGCTCACCTTAATTCTGATGGAGGGAATACCAGCAACTTTTTGAACGAAAGCACCGTTTATCCCTCATTTTGATGACGTACAACTTCGAGAATCACTGAGCCTATACCATAAAAACCGAATAAAAAAGCTTTCACAAACACTCACTAAGACAAACAAACAAATACAGGACACAAAAAACAGGGACATATCCGATTAAAGAAGGATTTTGGAGATACAATCAACCTCGCAAGCCCAAGAGGGTTTTCGCAGAATCTGACGTATCCCCATAGATCTTGTAATATGTTAATTTGATGATTAATGAAGCAAGATTTCTCGCTGTTACGAGGTATCGACATGAACGAAAAAGACCCCTTTGAGTGCACCACCTGCAATACTGTAGAGGTTGGTACCCTGATCCGCGACGATGATACTTGGGTTACCCTGGAGATTCGTGGCGACAAGGCAATTTCAGCCCGGGACAAGTTCAGGAAAATTGAACAGCGAGCTCTGTCAGTAGGATCAGGCAACTGCAAGGTGCAGTCGGAAACCAGTCAGGAAAACGGCATCACCGTCATCAAGGCGATGCTGGACTTTGACTGCACGGCAGAAAAGCTAATCTTTCAAATGTCCCTGCATAACAGCTCCCAATAAAACGAATTGCATTCAATCAACATTTATGCCCCTGACGCCGAGCTGTCTTTCTGGCCAGAAGTGATCACACCAAAAGACTGTGAATTTTACTACCAGCAGCTTCTATCCGGGACCCGGTGGCGTCAGGATAAGATCACGCTTTTTGGAAAAGCATTCGATTTACCCCGTTTACAGGCATGGTATGGCGATAAAGGCATGACCTATAGCTACTCTGGCCTGACGCTGGTTCCAGAGCCATGGACACCAGTACTACTGGCAATCAAAGAAGTGGTCGAGCAAGCCTGTCGCTCATCATTCAACACAGTGCTGCTCAATCTGTATCGTGATGGTAATGACAGTAATGGCTGGCATTCCGACGATGAAGCGGAGCTGGGCGAACACCCCGTTATTGCATCAATGAGCCTGGGTCAGGAAAGACTCTTTCGACTGAAACACAAAGAGGGCAAGTCCAGAGGTATAAGTCCTTTGTCGATAAATTTATCTCCTGGCTCACTGCTGGTGATGTCAGGCTCAACCCAGCGCTACTGGCAGCATTGTATTCCCAAAACATCCGGAACCGTTTTGCCCCGTATTAATCTGACTTTCAGGAATGTCATGCATGGCCCGAGCCCAGTGCCAGCGCTGTGAGCGTCCTTTGCAATTCTGCATCTGCCAGGATCTACAGCTTGAGCAGGCCTGCTGTGAACTATTGATCCTGCAGCATCCTGATGAGGTCAAACATCCGCTGAATACCGCCCGGATTCTCAAACTGGGCATTAAGAACTGCAAGATTCTCGTGGGTGAGGACTTCAATGAAAACCCACACCTCAAGATCCTTTTAGAAAACAAAAAAGGCTGTTTACTTTTTCCGGGCGACGGGGCTCTTCAATCGTCTGAATATCAGAAAATCCACGGCCTGCCTGATGTTTGCATTCTGCTGGATGGTACCTGGAGAAAAGCCAGAAAGATACTTCACCTCAATCCCCAGCTTCAATCTCTACCGTGGATATCCCTGTCAGAAAACCTGGAATCCAGCTACCGAATCCGCAAAACACCCCATCAGTCAGCTCTGTCCACTGTCGAAGCCGCGGTATGCCTTATGCGAGTTTTTTCAGGAGACCCAAGGGTTCACCAAAACTGTCTGGACAGCTTCCGGACAATGATTGACCGGCAGATCGAAGCCATGGGTCGAGATGTCTACGAAAAAAATTATAGAAACCGATCAAAATGAACTACTTTCAATAAGCATTGTGATCACTTGAGTCACAATCAACGCCTCAGTCAGGTTACTCATTGGTTGCGCTTTCTTTTGCAGCAAACGAACAGCAGATAGTCAGAGATTTTTTCCACTGTATTTGTGCAATGAATGAATTGGCCGAAACAATAAAGAGTAAAGGAACAAAAGTCCTTTGTATCCTTGGACGTTTTCACGGTAATCAGACACAGAGTTCAGAATAATAATGACCGACGCCTCCCTAAAATCTTCTTCCCGCTGGTTCTGGGTGTCACTCCTGATACTGATTGCGGTTCTGATCCGGCTGCTCTCCCTCGGCCTGTACCCTCTGATGGACACCTCAGAAGCCCGCTACGGTGAGATCGTCAGGCTGATGGTAGAGACTAACGACTGGGTCATTCCGTATTTTGATTATGGTATCCCGTTTCTGGGTAAACCGCCGTTGTTTATCTGGCTTTCAGCCGTAAGCTTCAAGTTATTTGGCATCAATGAATTTGCCGCCCGCTTACCCTCCCTGATTTGTAGTTTGGGTATTCTGGCACTGGTCTGGAAGCTGGCCCACTTTCAAATGGGGAAACAACAGGCAAAAATTACAGTACTGTTCCTGATCACTTCTGCTACGTTTCTGGTTCTTTCGGGAGCTCTTCTGGCCGACCCGGTCATGACCCTGACGATCACTCTTATCCTCTGCAGCTTCTGGATGGGCTGGCACTATCAAGACGAATCTATGGCACTGCGGTGGCAATATCTGTTTTTTGCGGGTTGCGGTCTGGCATTTTTGGCCAAGGGGCTCGCTGCTGTGGTTCTGGCGGGCGGTCCGATTTTCTTATGGTGCCTTCCAAAAGCTCGATTGATAACGCTGTGGCACACATTCCCCTGGATCAAAGGCACTGTTCTGGCGGCCGCCATTGCCCTTCCCTGGTATATTAGTGCAGAGATACGCAACCCCGGCCTTCTGGAGTACATGTTTATTGGCGAACATTTTTCCCGCTATCTGGATTCCGGCTGGCAGGGTGATGAATACGGCAATGCCCATGTTCATATGCTGGGGGCCATCTGGGGTTACTTGCTGGCAGGAGGCTTTCCCTGGACATTCGTGTTACTGGGAGTCGTCATTACCCAACTCTGGAAATTCTGGCAAACGAAGCCCACCCTCCAGTTGCAGGAATGGGATTACTTCCTGCTCTGCTGGCTGCTCTTTCTGCCTCTTTTTTTCACCTTCACCGCCAATCTGATCTGGACTTACACGCTGCCTGTGATGCCTGCTCTGGCACTGATTATTGCAAGACTGTTTGGGGAGCGTTGGCCTAGCCATTCCGGGAAGCTTATTGCCCTGGCGACCCTGACACCTCTGTTGATGATTATCACTACCATTGTCATGATGAACGACGGTGGTAAAAAATCTCAAAAGTACCTGGTCGCCGGCATGATGACTCACCCGGCTGAGCAGCCCGGTCATCTTATTTACTTCATGAAACGCCCCTTCTCGGCTCGCTTTTATTCCCAGGGCCAGGCCCTCTTAGCCTTTGATGAAGAGGAGATCCTCGATCAATTACACAAGAATCGCAGAGACTTTCTGGCCACTCGTGACGGCAACATTAATATGCTGTCGGACCCACTGAGAGAACGCTTCGAAAAAGTGTCCGAATATAGAAACTGGACCCTCTGGGTTGAGAAAGAATAATGCCTTCTGAAAAGTGCACAACTACTTCCATTTGATATTGCAGCCAACACTGGGACTTTGATTCTCTGATACACGCTCTCCCGCCAGCACAGCGTCCATAGCGGACCTCAAATCCCTCCCGGTCACAGGCTTGTCATTACCGGGACGCGAGGCATCAAACTGACCTCGATAGACACACTTCAATTCGACATCGAAGAGAAAAAAATCAGGCGTACAGGCTGCATCATAAGCTTTCGCCACTGACTGACTTTCATCATAGAGATAGGGGAACGGGTAAGATTTTAATGCCATATTTTCAGGAGCATCATCAGGATAGCTTTCAGCATCGTTAGCACTGATAGCCACTATGCCAAGATCTCGATCGGCATAATCCTTGCCCAACTGCACCAGTGCATCTTCAATGTGAATCACATAGGGACAGTGGTTACAGATAAACATCACCAAAACGCCTTTCTCTTTACTCACTTCCTGCAGTGAAACCGACTGCCCGGATGAAGGTTCAGGCAATTCAAAATCAGGGGCAGACGAGCCCAGTGCCACCATATTCGAAGGGGTCAGAGCCATTGGGGTATTCTCCAGCTTGTATCCCACAATGCATGCTAATCCGTTGTGGGAGAGTTGTCGGGAACAGAAAGTTACTGCTACATTGGAAGTTCCCAAGTCAATTATTTTCATTTATGGGTAGGCACACCTCTTTTAATAAAGACAAGGCGCTGAATAACGCACTCGCTCTCTTTTGGTCCCGAGGATTCTCGGCGTCTTCTCTAAGACAGTTAGAAGAAGCCACCGATCTGCACCCGGGTAGCCTTTATCATCATTTCAAAAACAAAGAAGGCTTATACCTGCACGTCTTACGGTATTACATTGAACACTACCTACAGTTGAGAATCCAAAAGTATCTTGGTTCGGGCCCTCCGCTAGAAGGTTTACGCCGATTTCTGACAGCTGGCTATCGACATCCCCAAGACATGCAGTACCAGAACTGCTGCTTTCTAGCCTGCACCAGCACAGAACTTCACCTGTTGCCAGATGAGGCCACAAAGCTGGTCAGACAGGCTGTCAATACGATTCAGCAAGCATTATTGACCCAGGTACTCAAGGGAACGGAAAAGAACCTCATCGCCCCCAGTTTGAGCAGCACGGATGCTGCAAGGGAACTCACCAGCTTTTTTCTCGGCCTTCAGTTAATGGCCAGAATCAGTCCCAATCAGCATCAATTAGATCTACTGGTCAAGCAAAGCCTTGGGCATATTCTGAACCCTAAAACATGATCGGGAAGGAAGGTACCATGAAAAGGGTTGTCTGCAATATGTCCAAGGACTTATGCCCGGTTAAACGCACCAGAACTCCAGCCCCTCTTATTCTGGTGCAAGTTGGTGCAAACTTTCTCAGACGGATCGCTGAATAGCCCCAACAGAAGATGACGACTGGCAATAGAACAAAGCAAGAGCGAGAGCAGCGGACAGCTCACCCTGAAAAAGCACCTGAAGCACCAAGCTTCAGGTGCTCTTGCTATGAAAGTTTAATCATACAAGTCGTCATCTTCAGGCTCTTCAAAGAGGCTTAATGCTCCAGATGGCGCTGATGCAGGGGGGGTATCCTGAAAACGGAATGGTGTCCCGGTTTGGCTTGACCGCAAGTGAAACGTTTCATATCGGTGAATATCTGATTCCCCAACGCTGCGCCTCGCCGTGCTCATGGCATGCTCAAAATGGCTGCGCGTCAACATGTAACTATCAAGAGATTCTTCAACATCCATTGCCTCACCTTGAGCTTCCTGCAGGTTACGCGTTCTGCCAATGTACTCCCTGACTGCCTGTTGTATTGCTGTCTGGCAGATTTCGTTAATATCAGCTCCAGAGAAACCTTTGGTTTTAGCAGCTAGCTGCCTTAAATCAACATTATCCTCTACCGGTGTATTACGCAGGACAGCTTCGAAGATATGCAATCGGCCTGCAAGATCTGGCAGTGGAATGTAGATGTGCTTGTCGAAACGACCCGGTCTCATAAGAGCTCTGTCAAGAATGTCTGGTCGATTGGTGGCGGCGATGATGTAAATGTTATTCCGTTCAGCTATACCATCAATTTCGATTAACAGCTGATTCAGGACGCGATCGCTTGCGCCACCAGCGTCACCCATTGATGCCCCTCTGGAGGACGCTAAAGAATCAATTTCATCAAAAAACAGGATGCACGGTGCTGCCTGTCTGGCTTTGTCAAAAAGCTCACGAACATTGTGCTCTGATTCACCAAACCACATAGTCAACAACTCTGGCCCTTTTATGGCAATGAAGTTAGCCTGGCAATCGTTGGCCAGGGCTTTGGCCAACTGTGTTTTGCCACAACCGGGGGGGCCATACAGAAGCACACCCCGTGACGGTTTCTGACCAAAATGCTTGAGCAGCTCGGGCCATTCAAGGGGATAGCGAACCATTTCCAGCAATGTCTTTTTGACATCCATCATGCCACCGATGTCTGCCCAGGTCACAGCGGGTATCTCGACAAAGGTTTCTCTGAGCGCTGATGGGTTGGAGGAACGGAGAGCCTGATCAAAATGGGCCTGAGTGATTTCCAGACTATCCAAAAATCTGGCATCAATATTCTGCTCATCATCCAGAGTAGTTATATCTATTTTTTCCCTTATACAGATCATGGCGGCATCACTAATAAGCTGTGCGATGTCAGCGCCGGTGAACCCATGGCAGGTTTTTGCGATCTTTTCCAAATCCACATCATCGGACAGTTTTTTGTCCCTGGTATGAACCTGAAGGATTTCCAGGCGACCGGTTTGGTCAGGAACGCCGATGTGGATTTCTTTATCAAACCGGCCAAATCGGCGCAGTGCCTGATCAATGGAATTAACCCTGTTGGTGGCTGCCAGAATCATAACCTGCCGTCTGGGCTGCAAACCATCCAACAAGGTAAGCAATTGGCCTACCACACGTCGCTCTACTTCACCCTGAGTTTTGTCACGCTTTGGGGCTATCGAGTCAATTTCATCGATAAAAATAATGGCAGGCCTGTTTTTTTCAGCTTCTTCGAAAGCCTTTCTCAGATTGGATTCTGACTCACCTGCCATTTTACTCATTATTTCCGGGCCATTAATGATAAAGAGGAAGGCACCGCTCTCGTTGGCAATAGCCCGGGCAATCATTGTTTTTCCATTTCCCGGTGGTCCACTCAGAAGTATTCCTCTTGGAGGACTCACATTCAGGGTATTGAAAAGTTGTGGGTAACGCAGAGGAAGCTCAACAATTTCGCGTATTGTTTGAATCTGTGGTCTAAGCCCACCAATATCATCATAACCAACTTCAGTGATTGAAAACTCATCTTCACGCTCGACGGCATGGCCCTCACAGAAAATTTGTGTGTCCGAGGCCACTATGCACCCACCTTCCGGATCTGTTTCCATCACCTGGAACTGAACGGTTCGAATTCCTGCAGTTATAGGAATGATGTCTTTTTTGGCAACGGGTCGATACGCATCACTAAAAAATGGTTTCAAAAACACCTCAAACAAGTTGCCGGTAATGCCTTCAAGGCTATCTTTTATCGGCAATATACTCACTCGTTTACCATAGGGAAGATTAGGAATGTGGGCGATTTTGACTATATCTCCCAGCCTCACTTTAAGGTTTTTCCGCATTGCACTGTGCATCCTGATCCTGCCAGATGGCTGATTCACATCCGATAAAACAATGGCTATAGACGTTTTTCGTAGTTTGCCGATTAGCTGGACGGTGTCTCCACGGAACAAGCTTGACTGATCCATATCACTCACTGAGATTGTGACTACGGAGTAATCATCATTGATAGCCTCATCAACAATAAAACGCGAGGAAGTTGCCTTACCTGCTTCGCCAGAGGTGGGTGCGGGCGAGGCGGAAAGCTCTTGTTCTGACACGCTCCCTTCGCCGGAGTCTCCCCCACCATCAGGCCGTTGACTGATGTTCTTGGGCAATTTTTTTGCTGGCGCCCCAGCTAAATGTTCAGGGGGGTCGGATGGGGGTTCCGGATCCCGTGGCATTTTCCGGATTCGCCAGTGCCATTGATGCCAACCACCTCCGGCAGGCACTCCGGGGCCGAAATACTCTGGATACAGGAATTCAAGCCACATCTGGAAATACAATGAGAGTAGCCGCCGGTATTCTTCCTCACTGATATAATGAACCTGCTTATTGTCATCCAGTCTATAAAAGACATTACCATGCTGATCAGTTGTTCTGGTGGCCACTATCTGTCTATTGGCCGCTTCCTGTGCTGGCTTCTTTTCACTCCAGGGGGGGGGGTCTTCTAATAAAGGGAAAGGGGCAATAGTTTCTGACAGGTCCAGAATCCATTCATGTCCATCATCGAACCCCCAACTCAGACAGTGTTCGTCATCGCAACTCCGGGGAGTAAGATTGTTCGTCGTTTTAGTATTCGGTGTTATGACGCCCTTTGAGCCGGGAGGCCCGGGCAGGAAGACATCATTTGGTCTGGGAACAGGGTGGGCTGGCTCCCATTGTAAACTCGTGTCAGGGACTGATATAGGGACTGGCACAACTTCTTCAGTGGCTTTTGTCCGTACCTGTTCAGGGTAAAGTTCTGACTTGCCTTTGCCGGGTAAGCGCCAAGTCCATTGACCCGGGACTCCCTGGTCAGGGGCCAGTTGAATATTCAGTTCGTTTGGCAGGGGCAGGCAGCCTGGCTTGGAGGTGGGGAGGGGATCATCAGGCTCAATACAAAAGGACGGCTCAGGCCTGGTCTCCTGGCCGATGTCAGAATAGGGAAAACGATTAAAAGAGATGTGATAGGCAAGAGGGAGTAGAAGAATGGGCAACGGAATACTGGATGGGTTGTAAGTGCCCGGGGCGGAGCCGGAATAGCCCGTCGTCACAAACGTCCCGCTCTGTCCGGACAAGGTTACGACAGGCGTTAACAGAAACGAAATGCCTAGAAATAATCTCGGCAGGGAGCGCAATTTCATATCGACGCAGTTCAGATCAGTCTTGTCTGATCGCTGAGAGACAGTTAACAAAGACAGAATAAAATAGAACATAACCTGCCACTTATATCATCCTGTAAAGAGCCTCATTGGATGGCCTTTGCCATTTGTACCAGATCTGTATAGCACCGCACTGGCGAGCATGCCACGAAGAGAGATAGCGGTAATCAACTTTCTGCAAAAACCTTCAACCTTCATCACTGGCAAATTGCAGATATTGCCGCATTGGGTGTTAAACAAGTTCTGGTGCTTAGCAGCTCAGGTCAGGCTGGCTGAGTGGTTCAGATCAACACGCCAAAACCTGAGGACAACTCCCCGTTAAAATCAGCGCTGACAGTTTTACCATTAACAGGGTGAAAACGAAGGTTTTCTTGTGTATGTTTTGCCATAGCGGGTTCCGGTTTGTTTCGTCCCAGGCTTTTTTGGTCGACCTAATCCTATGAGGCGATTGGACGGAACCTGCCTGATTTATGAAACATTCGGGTTAGACGATCACCACTGCTTGCAAGACTATTAACTTATGGCCATTCAACAAATCATTGTACACCAGCTGAAACAATCCCCTGGCAGTGACTCCCTGATTGCTATTCCGGCAACTCACAGCCTGCCCCCCACCCCGGCTCTGGAGTCGATGCTGGACGACCTGCTGCAAACCTACAACAAGAAACAGGACAAACAGTATGGTCAGTTCAACCCGGACGCCGAAAGTCCTTTCCCCGGGGAACTGGGTGATTATCTGGTAGAAAAAATGGATTTTACGGCCCTGACCCGCAATACCCTGAACCAACTTCTGGAAAAGCTCGATCAAGCAGGTGCGCTGGGTGGAGGGTACCTTCTGTTTGCTGATTACCAGCAGGGTCTGACCCGATACTTCATGCTCTGCATGTTGACCAGCAACGTCAGCATCACCGTTACAGATGACCTTTCCATTCAAGATGTAGCCTACCTGGATACGACCAGAATGCCGTTGGCCTGCCGCATTAATATCACCGAGTGGCAGGGTAACGAAAACAGCGGCCGTTACCTCTCTTTTTTGCGCCCCCGTGGTGGCCGTCGCCTGAGCGATGTATTTCAGGAAGCTCTGGGCTGCAATGAAACCAGCAACAGCAAGGAAGAGGCTGACACGCTGGTCAGTGCTGTAAAGGAGTACGCCAGAGAAGCGCCTTCCCTGGAAAATCACCGGGAAGTCAGTCGACAGGTCTATGACTTCTGCCAGACCAAAATGGATGATGGCGATGCCCTGACTCTGGATGAGCTTACCGGTTACCTGAGTGAGGCCGGCTCTGATGATTTTGCCCGTTTCGTCAACACTCGTGACTATGATATGAACCAACCCATGGCTCCAGAGAAACGCACTCTGACCAAACTGGTTAAGTACACCGGTCGCAGCAAGGGTCTTAACATTGCTTTTGATGCCGAGCTGCTCGGTACTCAGGTAGTGTACAACAAAGACCTGAATCAGCTTGTCATCAAGGAAGTTCCAGCCAAACTCAAGGAACAACTGGAAGGCAACAACTGACGTTTGAGGCGAGCTATATTTGCATGCCCTCATGAGCTCTGATAGATCTGTTAAGCGGTCTTTATTAGGCCATTCACGATCTTGTTGATGGCTGCAAATGATCTGGGTTGTCACAATCAAGTGACAACCGGGACATCCGATACATAAGGGATGACTTCACTGTTTCCGGACTCCACCATGTCTAAAGCTCATTTACTGGCCGCACTGTTTTTTCTTCTCGCTTTTATGAACCAGACTGCAGCTTCAGAGCCGCCTGTCAAAAACAATCACTTGACTCCGGAACACCTTCTGAAGCAGGAGTTATTGCTGAACCAGTTGATCGTGAATATTCACCTGCTACAGGTCGACTTTCTCAACAAGGAGGCCAGAGTGAAAATGCAGGACAATCTGGCTCTGCTGAACCAGAACATCCCTGCCTTGCCATGGCAATCCGGAGACCAGGAAACTGCAAAGTTGATCTCGTCGACCCTGGCGCTATGGCCTATCATTAGCCGACACGCCGCCTGGATGGCTGATTTACCTGCTCACTCTCGCCCCCCGGAAGCCTCTACACTGCTCTTGGCTCTGGCCAGGCTGGATAGAAAGCTACTGCTTCTGAGACAAAAAATTCTGACCCACAAACCACACAGAGGTGAAAAGCTCGGCTTTCTAGAGCAGGCACTACTCATGGAACGCCTGTCACGTCAATACCTCAGCCTGACCTTATCTGAACTAAAAGAGGACAAAAGCGCTTCAGGTCGGCTTCAGTTGCAAACCCTGGCCGGGCATTTCGAACAAAAGCTGTCAAAACTCGGTGAACAGTATGGTGGCCATGCTCATGCTGCCAAACCGATCAGACAGGCTCAGGTGACCTGGAATTTCATCAAGGCGGGATTGGAGCAATTTCCGGATAAACCGGTTCCTGAATTGATCGCTCGCTATGGCAGCACCATCGTCAGACGCCTGACTTCTGCACATAAGATGTTCTGACCTGCAAAAATACATCGGCTTCCCCCCACGGGAAGCAAACAGGAAAGCGTTCACTTTGCTCAAAAATACCCGGTACAGGGCAATACTCCTGAAGAGGATAGCTGACAGAAATCACTCTGCTCCCGGGTTTAAGAGCCAACATTCTCAGCGTCAGGCAACGAATAGTGAGATCATCCAGATTAGATGCATAGAGATAAATGACCGTGGCAGCCGAAAGATCCACCTCCAGATAATCACCCTCGATAACGTTTAGTTTGTCCAGCTTCATTCTTCGACTGACACGCTGCAGTCTCAGACAAAACGTGGGGACCTGCTCAATCGATGTCACTCGAACGCCCGCAAAAGCAGCCATCCAGAGCGAAGTAAAACCGCTGCCTGCACCCAATTCAAAAACATGATCCTGAGACGTTATTCCAGACTTTTCACAAATATCATCTAGCACCGTTAAAGGCGTTTCACCATAGAGATATAAGTCGTCTGACTTTTTTTTAATCAGGAAGCGCTTACTAACTTGAAAAGGGCTGTCCAGAAGATATCGGAGCTTCAACTCAAGAAAGGCTTTAAGGAATGTGCGCTGGGACGAATAACGACAAAATACCTTGAACAATTCAACCCATTCGAAATATTGAACTCTTAACGCCAATAAAATCAGTTTCACTCGCAGCACCCATATTCTATGCCAATCAGAACTAGATTGATCAAGAGCTTGAATCTAGTCAACATGATCAAGCAACTAACCAGCACACATGTTCAGATTATTTTGGGTATTTCTCGGTCAAATTCGGGTTTCCTATTGGCACATTGAGTGCTTAGGTAGCATACTCTAGGGAGCTGAGAATACGGAGTGGCAAATGGAAGAAACCCAGACCCGCCTGTGCCCTGAAGATCAGGCCAGGGTTGACCGCTTTATCACTACTGGAACCAATGCTAATGAGCGCAACCGTTTCAGACCTTTGAAGCTGATGTTCTGGCTGGCAGTCATCATTGTCATGCTAGGTGTTCTCAGCCGCCTGATAGGCGTCTTTGTCTTGGGTTGAGCCCGTCTGAATAGCCGTAGGGTGTGTTTTTAATCAGTTTCCCCCCTCTTTGTAACCATAAAATCAAGAGGCGAGTTGGGCATTTTAGACTGATTCAAAACACTCCTTTATAAAAATAGAGAGAATAAAGTGACTGATCAGCTGCATAAAATTGTTATTGTTGGAGGAGGTGCCGGAGGGCTGGGATTAGCTACCAGACTGGGTAAGAAACTGGGCAAGAAGAAGAAAGCCCGGATTACTCTGGTGGATGTTCGAAAGACTCATTTCTGGAAACCTCTTTTGCATGAAGTGGCCGCCGGCTCCCTGAATGCCTTTGAAGATGAGCTGAGTTATCTGGCTCAGGCAAAATGGAATCATTTTCACTTTCTGCCCGGCAGAATGTGCGGTCTGGACCGGGATAATAAAACCATTACCCTCGCCCCCATTAACGACGATAACGGAGAAGAAGTCGTTCCCGAGCGTAGCCTGGAGTACGATGACCTGGTGATCTGTTTAGGCAGCACCGCAAATGACTTTAATACCCCGGGCGCAGTGGATCACTGCCTGTTTCTGGACAACCGGGAAGAAGCGGAAAGAGTACATACTACGCTTTTGAATCACTACCTTCATGCCCAGGCTTCCCGGGAAAAATCGCCTGAGCTAAACATCGCCATCATTGGTGCCGGAGCAACCGGGGTGGAACTGGCCGCAGAACTTCACCATGCGGCCATAGAACTCGCCCGATATGGCCTGGACGCTATCCAGCCCAATAAAGTAAAGATCACTGTCATAGAAGGCAGTGACCGAATACTGCCTGCCCTGCCCGCTCGTATCAGCAGCAGTGTACACAAGCAGCTGCAAAAAATGGGGATCATGATACAAACCCGTCAGCTAGTGAGTGAGATTACTAACAAAGGCCTGAACACAAAAAGCGGTGACTTTATCGACTCCGATCTCAGTATCTGGGCGGCAGGTATCAAAGCGCCGGCCTTCCTGAAAGATATTGCAGGCCTTGAAACCAATCGAATTAACCAACTTCTGGTCAAACCCACCTTGCAATCTACTCTGGATGATCACATCTATGCACTGGGTGACTGCGCCAGTTGTACGCTGAAGGACAATAACGGCGAACCGATCACCATCCCCCCCAGAGCCCAGGCAGCCCATCAGCAAGCCGAGCTGCTGGCCAAGAGCCTCACAGGAAACGTTCTGCAGGGTCAGCCCCCCTTAACCTTTACCTACAAAGATTACGGCTCTCTGATCTCACTGAGTCGTTTCAGCGCCGTAGGTAATTTAATGGGAGCCATCACGCGCGGCGATATGATGGTGGAAGGGATGATGGCCAAGATGTTTTACATCAGTCTATACCGAATGCATCAGGTAGCGCTGTTTGGACGGCTCAGGACAGGAGCACTGATTCTGAAAGACTTTATCGGAAAAACAACACGTCCCCACTTAAAGCTGCATTAGTTCATTTTCAGAAGACAGAAAAAAAAGCCGGTTCAATGAACCGGCTTTTTTCAATGTGGTGGGTCGTGTAGGATTCGAACCTACGACCAATTGGTTAAAAGCCAACTGCT